>JAAZNR010000748.1 GCA_012798155.1 Thermogutta sp.
GACGACCGCCGGACGTTCCGCGAGATTTTTACCGAAGAGAAGCGTCCCGCCGCAGGCTTGGTCTCGCAGCCGCTGGAACTCGCCCCCTGGAGCTATTCCGTGTGGGCGAATTGACGGCCGGGCGACGTTCGGCCGCGCGGGCACCCGTCGCCGCGACGGACGGAAAGAGGCTGCGGTTTACGGCGGCGGCCGACGGCGCGCAAGCCCGGCTGCGAATCGTCCTGCAAGACCCGTACCTCGATCTGTTCGCTTACCGCTTCGTGGAGGCCGAGCTGCTGCCAAGCCGGGGACCCGCAAGGTCCGCATTCGAGATGGCCGACCAATTCCGCAAGCGCCGCGCGGCATTCTATCCCTTGGCCGTCTCGCCAGGGGCGAGAAAGCCGATAAGCGCGACTTGATCGAAGTAGGATCATTGGTCGGTCTGGTCGGGGATCGACGGGGGCGCCGCCAGCAAGACCCGGCAGCCGCTATGGGTGAGAATGTAGGTCACGGCGGCATCGAGGCGGCTCTCGCGGTCGGGCCGCCATTGCTCGGAGAGGGGAAGGATGATCAGGTCGAACCGCCCCGCCTTGGCAGTCGCGACAACGCCGGGAGCGAACTCACCGTCGACCGTCACCGCCTCTACCTCGCGCCGGAGGTCCCGGGCACGCTCCCGATCCTGCTCCACGAGATCGCGTCCGTTGCCGTTGGCGGTCGCGGGCTCCGATGGCGCGGACCGGACCACGGTCAGCGCGACCTGAGGGTCGAGCATGGTGAGCACCGAGTGGAACAGGTCGCTGCCCGCGGATGTGCCGTCGTGCAGCAGGAGCACGCGATCCACGCCGAAGCCTGCGGCCCGGAGCTCGGCCACGGAGCGGGCCTGTCGCTCGCTGATTTTGGGGATGCGGGCGCCCCCGCCCAGGTCAAAGTAGAGATCTCGGTTCGGACTGACGATGCGGACGGTCAGGGGAGTCGGCCGGCCCTCGTGGATACTCAGCCAATACAGGGCCGCGTGGTCCAGTTGTTCTTGGGCAGTGTACTTGTTCGAGGTCCCCAGCACGACCTCCTGGGCTTCCAGCTCGGCGGCCGTGCGGAGGATGGCGAACAGGGGAGCATTGGTGACCACGATCAGGGGCCGAACCTGTTTGCCTGCCAGCTCCGCGCGCTCCACCACGGCGGTCATCAACTGCCGGTCGTAGGCGTTCAGGTCGGCGTCCTCGGTCGCCGCGTCGTCGGGCAGCGCCAGCTTGGCCGTCATGACCACGAGGTCCGTGGTCTCGGGATCCGTTTCCGCCAAGGACCGCTCTAGCATGTACATGCTGTTGGGCGAGCGGATCGCCACGAGCTTGCGATAGGGCTTGGCCAAGCCGAGGCTGTTCGCGCCGACCTCGTCGATGACCCGGTGGTTGAACTGTTCGAGGTGTTGGTGCTGCGACCCGCGGCGGCGACGGCCGAGATACTCCGTCGCACTGAAAACGGTCAGCAGGAAGGCGGTGAAGCCGATCCCCCACATGGTCGCCGTCTCCTTGGTCAGCAGGTTAGCAACGGCCGCCACGACGAGGATGAGGAAGACAAAGCCCAATCCGAGGGGCAATTCGATCCGGCCTAGGCGCAGATTTCCCGGCACCTTGAAGTCGCCCTGGATCGTGCGCCTGAATCGCAGCACCAGCATCGCCATGCTCATGAAGACGAAGCTCCAAACCACGCCGAAAGCATAGGCCTCGCCAAGAATAATCACATGGCCGCGGCTCGCCACGACCGTGAACAACTGGAGGGCGAGGATGAGGTACAGGATTCGGTAGCTGGTGCCGTAGCGCGGATGAGGTTTCTGGAACCAGGCCGGCAGGACGCCGTCTTCGGCCACGCGATTCAACACGCCATTGGAGCCGATCATCGCCGTATTCACGGCGCCGGCGAGGATCAAGAACCCGACCAGCACCACGAAGCCGTGGAGCAAGAGCCTCGCCCAGATCGGTCCGATGACGTTCATCGCCAGACCGCCGATCAGATTGTCGCTGTAGACCCGCATGCGCACGTCGTCGGGGATCAAGAGCACGGCCAGGAAGCTGACGCCGGCGGTCAGCACCAGGCTGTAAAGGAACACGATGAACGCCGCCTTCTTGAAGTTGGCCAGCTTGGGGGCTTCCACCTCGCGGTAGACCTGGGCGAGAGTCTCCTCGCCGCTCATTGCGAGGATGGAATGCCCGAAGGCGATGCACAACCCAACCAGCCCGATCAAGTGGAACAGATTCGCCGACCCGACGCCCCGCAGGG
Organism: Thermogutta sp.; assembly: GCA_012798155.1. Classification (GTDB taxonomy): domain Bacteria; phylum Planctomycetota; class Planctomycetia; order Pirellulales; family Thermoguttaceae; genus Thermogutta. The sequence goes on from JAAZNR010000748.1 coordinate 2,254, forward strand.
ACTCGCCCAGTCGCGTGCCGCCGAGGAAGCCGAGAGGATCGACGACGTCGTGAGTTACGGGATTCATCTTCGGCGTCAGATCCGGAGCCGGCGGAACGCTGTTGCGCGGACCGTCGACGACCAGGGTCAAACCACACCAGGCCAAGAGCACCACGACCATCACGCTGGCAACGATCATGATTCGGAGCGCCTTGCCGCTGGATTCCTGGATGCCCAACAGGTTCTGGCGGAAGAAGTACACCGTGATGAGGCAAGCGATCAGGATGGAACCCCAGTCGCCCAAGGCGGCGCGGGTGCCGTCGTCCGGCGCGATGCCCGTGAAGTGTGAAAACGTCTCCAGCACCAGCCCGATGATGTACTGGCCGGCCGAGACGCCGCTGATGGGGCCGGTGAGAATGTAATCGAACATCAGCGCGGAGACCGCGACCCTGGCCGGAAATCCGCCCACGGCCTCTTTGACCACGCGGTACACCCCACCTCGCACGAACAGCGAGCAGCTCTCGATGTAGACGCTCCGCACGGCGTAGCTGAAAAGCATTACCGCCAGGATGAACCAGGGCGCGGCGGCTCCGATCGACTGCTCGACGATCCCGCCGATATAGTAGGCCGTGCTCCCCAAGTCGCAAAACACGATGGCAGCCGTGCGCCAGTACGAGATGAACGTGAACATCACGCTGCTGACGACGATCACCTGGGGAGCAGGGATCCCGCGCGAACGGCCGGCAGACGCCGGCTCATGGGCAGAAGACATAGAACTACCGCATCCCAGGGGAGGACGCCCCAGATCGTGGGCACCACGTCAGTGCAGAAAGCGGTCGTGCCCTTTCAACCCGGTCTCAGGCACCATGCCCGGACCTGCCGACGAGGTTAGCTGTCGGGCTGGGACTTGAAAGTGTCCCGGTCCTCCTCGGCACACGCCGCCCGAGGACCTTCGCCCCGTGGGTCGACACAAGCCGACTCCTGTGGTTCCCCCGTTTCCTCGCCCGGCGGCGAGGAATTAGGCTGCACGTTCCCGTAATTGTACGCGGAGAATCGGCGTTCTCAAGAGCCGGGGACGGTCCAAGAGCCGTTTGCGCTGTAACTCTCTCAACTGCTGATGATAGTGCTAACGTCAGCGCCCCAATACTAGCTATTGTGCTCTACCTATTGTGCTCCGGTAGCCCTTCACGGGGTGACGGGGAGTAATCGCCGCGGAGCCACGGAGATCACAGAGGAGAGGAAGAGAGGCGAGGAGAGGGCCCTGACGGCAGGAGCGAAGGCGGCGAAGTGCCGGAGTGAAAGGCCCCCAGCGAGGCTGACAAGAACGGAAACCCCGATCGTCCATGTTGGGCCCAAGTCATACCCGAATAGAAATGTCCCCTTGCGGCATGAATAGAAATGTCCCCATCAACCCTCCGAAAGGAGGGTTGTATGGAGACATTACGAATGAGTGCGCAGGAGCGGGCGCGGTTGGAGGTATTGGGTCGGGTGAAGGCGGGAGCTATTTCGCTAGTGCTTTGTGACAGCTTAAATTTGGGATTAGCCGACGTGTGACCTTGTGAGGACGTCCCGGTAGATTCCGCAAAACGGCCCTATGCCAATCCCCATTTTTAGCTCTGACAAAGCACTTGCACTGAGCGTTCCTCAGCAGTCAACTCCACGATATACTTCTTGTTCATGGCAACCTCCTTATCGAACAAGACGAC
>JAAZNR010000749.1 GCA_012798155.1 Thermogutta sp.
CCCCGGCGACATGCAGGGCCGCAGTCTGAAGCCGCTGCTGGAAGGCCGCGACGTCCCCGACTGGCGAACCTCCGTGTACTATCGCTATTACGAGTATCCGGCCGTGCACATGGTCCACAAGCACTACGGCGTGCGGACGGATCGCTACAAACTGATCTATTTCCACGAGATCGACGAGTGGGAATTGTACGATCCGGCCGAGGATCCGCACGAATTGCGGAACGTGTACGGCGATCCGGCCTACGCCGAAATCACGGCCGAGCTGAAGGCCGAGTTGCAGCGGTTGAAGGCGCTCTACAAGGACGACGACACGATCCGCGGCGTGCCGGCGGCGAGGACCTCGCCGTAGCCGGTTCCCGGCCCCGTCTGGGGGCTGCGCCCCGCTCCGACCCCAGCTACCCGGCCGCCGGGTGGACGCGCGTGATGCGAGCAGAAACGGCGCACCTGAGCCACCAGCGTAAGCTGGTGGTGGAAGCAGCACAAAGAAAGACGGCCGTTTGGGGGCTGCGCTCTGCTCCGACCCCAGCCACCCGGCTTGTACGCTCGCCCTGGCCGAGGGGCGACCGCCTCTCGGCGTGGACGGCACTCTTGGACGGCCGTCTCGGCTCAGCGCCGCCAAGCGACCTCGATTTCATTCTCCAAATTGCCGGAGACGAATTTCAAGGCGGCGTGCTGGGCCTTTTGCTTGAGGTGATAAGTCGGGCAACGACCGGTGAGGACCACACCGTCAGGCAGGACCACGACCTGAAGGTCCTGGATGCCGCCCGCGGTGGCTTCCTCGATGGCCCGTTCGATCTTGGCCGCCAAACGCTCGCCTTCCGCGGCGGCCGGGGCGAGGGGGAACTCCCGCGCGCCTCGCAACTGGATGACGACATCCTGGTCGTACGGCAAGAAAGCCATGGCTCCCTCCCTGGGCGGCCCTTCAGGTTCCTTCATTCGCCGCCCGTCGGCTTTGGAGAGAAATCCCTTTCTCCCGTCCTGTTGGTTTCAACCCGCACTCTCGTGTCGAGCGTGACCTGGGAACAATAGCCGAAGCAGACGTACCGAAAACGGCACCCTGCCCAGCCGAACCGCCGTGTCCGGAGCAATCCCTTGAACCTCGATCACCATCGTTACCACCCCTAACGTTGCCGCCCCTTGCTTAAAGCCCCGGTCCCAGCTTCCGATTCAGCACACGCGGCCAAGGATGAGCGATGCCGTGGTGAGCAGTGCCGTGCCGATCGGAAACCGTGGCGTAAGAGTTGACCGTCGGACGCCGCGAGAACTCCTTTCTCCAGCGACCGCCCCCATTATACCGGCGAATCACGGGAAGTCAATCCTGGAATCGGACCGGCCGGACCGAGGTGCGGACACGTGGAGGGACACGCCGGGTGCCACCGCCGGCCGGGTGGCCGGGGTCGTAGCGGAGCGCAGCCCCCGGATGCCCCGAACCTATGCGCCGTTCCCACCACCGGCTTGCACCGGCGGCGTTCGCGCCACGAGTTCGGGCGGGACTGCGGCCGACGTCATGACCCCCATCGACAGGTAGATTTGCGTCAGGCGTTCGACGCTGATGGGGATTTCCCGCACCTGCTCGGCGGGCACCAGGAGGATGCCCCCGGTCATCGGCAGGGGCGAGGTCGGAACGTACACCACGCAATACTCGCGGTCGCCGACGCGGAGGCGATCGGGCGACGCCAGCAGGGCCAGCAGCCCGCACGATTGCGTCTCGCCGAACCGGCAAAACACCACGCTCATGGCGGACATCTCGGTTTTTTGGCCGGGCTGGAGCATCTTGACCATTTGGGCGGCCGTGGAATAGACGCTGCCCACCAGCGGGATGCGTCCCGTCATCTGCTCCAACCACCGCGCCGCGGTCAATTGTATTCGGGATCGGGAGAAGAGTCCGATCGCCCAAATGCCGACCGCCACGACGATCAGCCCGGCGGCCACGGCGGAGGCCTCGTGCGTAACGAATCGCAGGCCGATCGTCCGCAGGGCCCTGCCCAGCGGCGCGTCCTCCGCCAGCAATCGCAGCAGGAACGAGGCCACCCAATTGATGACCACCACGGTGATGACCAGGGGCAGGATCACGATCAGGCCGGAAAGAAAGTTCCCGATGACCCCCTGTCGCCACAGCCAGCGTAGGATCGCACGCACGGTAAACTCCTTGTAAGTTCGGATACTTTTCGCAAGACCGGGGTGATGCTTGACGGAAAAAGGCCGCTCCCTGGAGAAGAGGCCGCCGGGCCGGACCCGTCCCGGGGAATTTCTCGGATTCGTTCGTACGAGCCGGCGGGCGAGGCTGGGGGCTGGGTTGCGCTCCGACCCCAGCCGCGCGACCGCTTTCGGCTTCGGCCGGCCAAGCCCGCCCCGGCATCGCCGCCCTTCGGCCGACGACCTTGGTGCAACCCTCTCCGTGACGATTATAATAACGCTTGCCGCCATTGCTGCCAAACGGAAAGGGGAAAGGTTTGAAGGGGAGGGCGAACAATGAGGTACTTGAGCGGGCCGATTTCGAAATTCGGTCTCGAAGATTTGCTGGCGCGCGATCATACGCTCAACGCGGGCGTCGTGCAGGGCCTCCAGGGAAGCATCATCGAGGTTCAAGCACGCGCAATGACGGTTTTTAAGAAGCCGAGAGAGTGGAGCGACGCCGTGTATATCACCGGTCTGGCCCGCAATGCCACCGCCGAATCCGTGTCTCGCATCCAGGGGGCCTTCGCCAAACTCCGAATTCCTAACCCCCAGGTCGAGATCCGGATCAATCTCGCCCCGGCCGATGTGCCCAAGGAAAGTTCCAGTCTGGACCTCGCCATCGCGATCGTGATGTTGCAGGCGTCGGGCTATCTGCCGGACCTGCCGGAAGCGATCGAAGGAGACTACGTGCTGGTGGGAGAAGTGGGGTTGCACGGCGAACTGCGTCGCGTCCGCGGGGTGCTTTCCATCGCGGAAGCGGCCAGCCCACATCAAACGCTGATCGTCCCCATCGGCAATGAAAAGGAATGCGCCATCATCAGCTTGAAGGAAAACCGCAAGGCGTGCCAGGTCGCCGCAGTCGGCACCTTGCAGGAGGTCATTGAATTCTTCGCGGGTGAAAGGCGGTTGGAAAACGTGGTGAGCCGGCGGCCGACCGTGAATTCGGCGGTCCCGCGGGCTCCGGATTTCGCGGTCATCAAGGGGCAGCGGCAAGCCAAGGAGGCGGCCGTCATCGCGGCCGCCGGCGGTCACAACCTGCTTCTCATCGGCCCGCCGGGTGAAGGAAAATCCTTGTTGGCGCACGCGACGGCCGGTATCCTGCCGCCGCTTTCCCCCGATGAGATCGTGGAATTGACCCGCATCTATTCGGCGGCCGGCGCCATTGCGAACGACGGGGCGATCGTCAATCGTCGCCCGTTTCGCGCCGTGCACCCCACAGCTTCCAAGCAGTCGCTGGTCGGGGGCGGGTCCTACGCCCTTCAGCCGGGCGAGATCACCCTTGCCCACCTGGGAATCCTGTTCCTGGATGAGTTGCCGGAATTCCGGCGCGATGCCCTCGAATCCCTCCGCCAACCCATGGAAGACGGTGTTGTGACGGTCACACGGGTCAAGGCCCGGGCGACCTTTCCAGCCCGCTTCACGCTCATCGCGGCCATGAATCCCTGCCCTTGCGGATACTACGGAACCGCACAGTGCCGTTGCACGGAGCGCGAAGTGGCGTCCTACCAGGCTCGCATCAGCGGGCCGCTCCTCGATCGTATCGACCTGAAAGTGGAGATGGATCGTCTTACTGTCGATGAGCGGTTCTCGCAAGAGGCCGGACCCGGCAGCAAGGAACTCCGAGAGCGTGTTGTCAACGCCCGAAAACGGCAGACCGAGCGCTTTGCCGGTATGGAAATTCCCTTCAATGCGGCGATCCCCCCCGGACGCATCCGTGAATTATGCCAATTCTCTCCGCGGGGCTTCGAGACCTACAAGCGTGTCGTGGCGGAAAGCTCGATCTCGACTCGCACCACCGACCGCCTGGCCAAAGTCGCCCGCACGGTGGCGGACTTGGAAGGCTCGGATTCCATCGAGCCGCCGCACGTCGAGAAAGCCGTGCAATTCGTTTTCGTTCTCTGACGCGGGAGAGGATGGCAAAACCAAGAGCCCCGGCATTTCGCCCCCAACGCCCAGTCCCATTCACCCCCCAGGAGTCCAGTCATGCACGCTTCCAGAGTCTTCACCTTGATCGCGACCGCCGCGCTAACGCTGAACGCGGCTTCCGCTTGGGCAAGCGAGACGGTGCTGCACGTCCATCCCGGCGGCGACGATCGCTGGTCCGGCCGCTTGGAGACGCCCAACGCGGAAGGCACGGACGGTCCCTTGGCGAGCCTGACGGGGGCGCGGGACGCCGTCCGCCGGCTGAAGGCCGCCGGACAAGCCGGCCCGTTTCGCATCCGGATCGCTCCCGGCGAATACGCGCTCCGCGAACCGCTCGTGCTAGAGCCGCAAGACGGGGGCACGGCCGACGCCCCCGTGATCTACGAGGCCGCCGGGCCGGAAAAACCGCGGTTCTCCGGCGGGCGGCGGATCACCGGCTGGACCCGGCAGGCGGACGGTCTGTGGACCGCCCCCATCCCCGAGGTCGCCGACGGCACCTGGTATTTCGAGCAACTCTGGGTCAACGGCAAGCGTGCCGTCCGCGCCCGCAGCCCGAATAAGTTCTATTACTATGTTCAAAGAAAGATGGACCACTATCTCGACTCGTCGTCGGGGCAGGCGGTGGAAACGGTCAATCGCGCGTTCCAGGCCCGTCCGGAAGATATCGCCCCTCTGTGCAATCTCTCCGGCCGCGAATTGAGCGACGTGACGCTGGTCACCTATCATTCCTGGGAAGCCTCCCGTTCGCGCGTGGCTTCTATAGACCGCTCGCAAAGCATCGTCGCCGTGACGGCGCCGATTCCCTGGGGATTCGCGTATTGGGGGCCCAACTGCCGCTACCACGTGGAGAACTTTCGCGCCGCGCTGGACGAGCCGGGCGAGTGGTTTCTCGA
>JAAZNR010000750.1 GCA_012798155.1 Thermogutta sp.
AAGACTTATGACGGGACGAACGCGAGGACGGCACGAGGCCGCCCGCCGAGCCGCGGCGGTGCGGGTTTCCCTGGGCTTTGTGGGAATGGTCCTGGCGCTGGCGACGGCCCATTCCCCGGCCTTGGGGCAGAACTTTCGGCGAGGGGGGCAGGAATTCCCCTATCTTCGCCCGATCGCCCTCCCGCCCGACGTCTCCGCTCCCATCGCCGTCGTCGAGTTCTATCATCACGGCGCGATTCAGAGCGACGGGAAGAATGTGATTGTCACCACGGGCAACGAGTTGCCGCCGATGCGGGTGCTGCAAGTCGGGCCGGGAGACTTCTGCCGTCTGGCCTTTCAGACCGTCTCCACGCGGTCTCCCTACGAGATACTTTACGGCGGGCCGGCGTTTCCGGATGATAGACGCCCGGCCTGGACCACCGAGGAAGGGTTGCTGCTGGAGACGCGAGAATACCGCGATTGCAACCTAAACAGTCTGGATTCGGTGCGTCAGGCCTTTGAAGCCGCCAAGCCCATCGGGGCGGATTACGTGACCGGCGTACAACATGCCGGAAACCCGTTCACGCTCAGCCCTGCGCCCTATTTCAGCAAGTATTCGGGCTTTATGTATATTCCACGCTCCGGTGTTTACGGCTTTTTCACCTCCAGCCAGGATTGCAGTTTCCTTTTGATCGACGGCAAGGTGGCGGCCGAGGCCCCGGGGCGCCATCCGCCGACTCGCTGGGCCACCCCGGACACGCGGCGAGACGTCCGGCTCGAAGCGGGGCGGCACCGTTTCGAGTATTACCACGCCTCCACGAGCGAAGCCGGCGTCGCGGTGGTCGCCTGGGAGGTGGATCCCAAATCGCCCAAGCCGGCGGCCCCCGCGGCCATCCCGCCCGAGGTCTTTCACGCCGACCGCATCGTTCGTCCGCTGGTCGGCCCGCCCTCCGCGCCGGACCAACGCTTTCTGCCGGACTTTACTTTCCGGATCGTCAGCGACATCCCCTTGCCGGATAACGATGTCCCGTTGATTGCCGTCGAGTTCGCCGAGGCTGGGCCGAGCGCCCTGGCAGGATCGCCGCGCGTGGTCTGGGACTTCGGCGACGGACAGACGGCGGAAGGCGGCAAGGTCGGCCACGTGTTTTTGCGGCCGGGAATCTACCCTGTCAAGTTGTCCCTGATCCGCGCGGGCCGGCCCTTCGAAATAACGCACCGCATCCAGATTGAGCGACCGCGATTGACCCCGCAGGATAAAGTCCTGACTCTGGATGACGTGATGGCCGTTCTGGAGACCTACCGGTCTGAGACGCTGGACGCACCGGGGCTGCTGCAATTGGTCTCCGCGTACCTGGCCAAGGCCGATCAATATCTCCCTCCGCCGCCCCCCAACACCATTTTCGTGGATGAGGAACAAGCCGCCGCCACCGCCAAACCGCAAGATCCAAAAACCTCGGCGGAACAGCGGATCAAGTACCAGCAAGCCGCGCTCGATGTCGTGAAGGCGGCTTTCTCAGGGCCGGCGGAGAGAGCCGGCGAAGAGGCCGTTTGGCTGCAATTGGCCTCCCTGGGGGAGACCTTGGCACGGGAAGTCTTCGTCGATGCCGCGACCGCGGTTGCCATTCGGCAGGGGTGTTTGGGACGGGTGAGTTCGCCGGCCGCCAAAGCCGAGTGCCTCATTGCCGTGGCTGACGTGCTGATTAACGACACGGCGGATCCCAACGCCGCCAAGCCGCATTTGGACGAAGCAAAACGGCTCTTGGGCGACAACGCGGGCAATTCTGCGGTCCACCGTACCTATCACCGCGTTCTCGGCGATTACCACGCGGCGACGGGAGATTCCGAGTCGGCCCTGGCCGCGTATCGCCGGGCGGAGGAGCTTGCAGGTTCGCGACGGAACGAAATCGAAAGGACCGCCTGGCGCGGCGCCCATAGCCGATCCACCGAAGAGTTCCTGCAAAACGGGGAGTGGGAGCGGGCCATTCACGAAATCCGGTTGTGGCAGGACGAGTTTCCCGCCGACATGATCGAGGGCTACCTGCCGCTCCTGACGGCGAAGTATTGGGCGGGCCGCAACCGGCACGAGATTGTGACCGCTCTGGCCGATCGGCTGCTGGTCGTCAATCCCTATTCGCCCTCCATGGAAGAATTGCTCTTGCTTTCAGCACGCAGCGACGTCGCGCGGGGGCAGACCGATCGTGCCGCCGCGACGCTGGATTCGCTCTTGAAAGACTATCCCGGCAGCCCGTTGGTGGGCGAGGCCCGCGAAATGCTGGAAAAGCTGCGCCAATCGCCCAACCGGCCGCAATGAGCGTACCGATGCTCGTCATTCGCACCTGCGGTGGAGGAATTGAAATGATCGCATCGATGGAACAGGGCCGAAAAATGAACCGCGGCCTATGGCTCGCCTGCCTGTTCGCGCTCGGGGTTTTCCCGCACGTGGTCGGGATACCTCGCTCGCAAGGCGTGGCTCAGGCGGCCGATCTCACCGTCCGTGTCAGCGGGGACCTGACGATCCGTGCCCTGGGGGCCGTGCGCCGCTGGGATCAGGACGGCAATCCCACCCGCCAAGTGGACCCCAAAGCCAAAATCGATTCGCCCGTCTTGGACGCCGTGGCTGAAAAGACTGGGGAAGACGTTTGGGTGCTGCGGAACCTCAAGCCCGGCCGATACGATCTGATTCTCTTGGGCGAGGGGCGCCTGCGGATCGACGGGTTCGATTTCGCTCCCGTCCTGGAGTTCGACCCGTTCTTCAAGGGCGACAGCCGGGTTGACGAGGATGCGCGGGCTTGGGTGGAAGAGGACATTCGCGCCTCGCGGCACTATGAGAACAAGGTCGAACCGCTCTATTTCGGCGGCGACGAAAAGACGATCCGCGTCCTGGTCATGTTGATTCGTGATTTGCCTACGAGCTACGAAGGAGATTTCCCCGGCGCGGCGACGATCCGGCACGAGATCTGGCAGTATTCCTGGGCCTACGGCGGCTGGAAAAAGGAACGGCGCACACGGGTCTTGGATCGCTGTATTTTGCACCGGGATGAGTTGCGGCAATGGACCTGGCTTTGGGACCCGAGCTTGGGGGGGATCGAAGTCGGTAAGGAGACCGTCCGCATCGACTACCGATTGCCGGACCTGCAAGCGCGGTCTCTCAAAGGCCTCTATCCGTACTAACTGGACTTTTGCAAATTGTGGTGACAAGTTCTCGTCCGCCTTGGAAGAGGGTTATGGTGAGGGCAATTAGGCGCGAAAACGGCTTGCCGTGATTGCCCAACTTCACCAAGCCCTCACCCGCTGCCCCTCCCCCACAGGAAGAGGGGAGCAGTTTGCAAAAGTCCAGTACTGAGCACGGCTAAGTGCGGCTGCGTACTGCTTCGAACGCGGTTGACGGCGGCTTCGAACGTGGTGGACGGCGACCCTCGCAGAGGGAGCCGGGGGGGTACGCATCCACCGCGAAAAATCGCCAAAAGTTTGCGCCGGGAGGGTATAATCTGAAGTAACGACTTTGAGCGGGCGGGTTTGGCGGTCCGCTCCGCCTCTCGCCGTTTCGTGCCTTCATGACCCGAGATTGCATGGCCGGCCCCGGGGAAACCAGCTTCGAGATGTGCGCGTTGGCCAGCGGGCTGGTCACCCAAGCCCAGCTAGACGAGGCTCGGGCTGCGCTGGCGGCGGGAGCGGGACCCGACTTCATGGCCGGGGCGGCCGTCTATGAGGAACGCTTGGCGCAGAAGTTGGTGGAACTGGGGCGACTGAACGCCTGGCAGGCCAAGCAGCTTCTGGAAGGCCGCACCAAATTCAATTTGGGCCCCTACCGAATGATCGATTCGCTCGGACGAGGGGGCATGGGCCAGGTCTTCAAGGGCGAGCACACGGTCCTCCATCGCGTGGTGGCGGTCAAGGTCCTGCCGCGCCACAAATCCAGCCCCGAGGCGGTCCAGAACTTTCTCCGCGAGATCCGCGCCCAGGCCATGCTGGACCACCCCAATCTGGTCCGCGCCCTCGATGCCGGGATGGACGGCAACGTGGTTTATCTGGTCACCGAATACGTGCCGGGCAATGATCTGCGGAAGCTGATCCGGCGGTTCGGTCCCCTGCGGATGCACGCGGCGGCGGCGATCATCTCGCAGGTCGCGGCCGGCCTCCATCATGCCCACCAAAAAGGCCTCATCCATCGCGATGTCAAGCCCGGCAACATTCTCGTCACGGCCCAGGGTTGGGCGAAATTGTCCGATCTCGGCCTGGCCGGTCCGGCGGGCCGCGACGCGGTCCACGATCCTCGCTACGGCAGGATCGTGGGTACCGTCGATTATCTTTCGCCGGACCACATCCGCGACCCCCATCACCCCACTCCCGCCTGGGACATCTACTCGCTGGGCTGCACCCTGTATTACGCGGTGACCGGGAAGGTCCCTTTTCCGGGAGGCAGTACCGCGGACAAGGTCCGCGCCCATTGCGAGCTGAAGCCCCTCGATCCGCGACGGCTCAATCCCGAGCTGGATGCCGCCTTCGTGGACGTCATGGCGGATATGATGGCCAAGAATCCGGACGAGCGGATCAACTCCGCGTCGGAAGTCATCTCGAGGCTGGCACCCTGGGCGGACATCCCTTATCCGTTGGACGAGTCGGCCTGGCTTCGGTCGGCCGCCGACCGCCCGCGACGAAGGCGGCTCCGCGTCGCCGTGCCCCTTGCCTGGGACCAGCTCCACCTGGCCGAGACCAAGCCGAACCTGCCGGCCGTCAGCGGCGTCGTCCCCTTGGAAACCGAGACCAACGCCGAGCCGCACACGACCGGCACGCTCATCGAACCGTCCGCCCTCCCGGTCGGCTTGTCGCGTACGCTGCGACCTACCGGGGCGAAGGGTTTCGTAGCTCCGATGATATTCTTCGTCCTTTTGCCGGCACTCCTCATGGCGGCCGTTTTCCTGTTCTGGAAGCTCTTCCTGCATTAGCTCTAGTCCGGTTGGACGCGGCCGCTTCCTTCCTCGGCGCCCGCGAGTCCCCGCCTGTGGAACGTCGCTCGGCCGGCCGAGGGCCTGCCCCGGCGGTACTCTCGATACCGGCGCGTCCGCGCGTGCCGTGGACAGGACGCCGGCGACATTTTAAGATGGCGCTTCGGCCGATTAAGATGGCGCTTCCACCGAGTTCCGCGGTGAATCGCGATTTGGGGCGGGGTGTGCCGTGTCGTCGAGCCTCTCGGGATGAAGCGTTCCGCCCATGAGCCGACTCTTACAGGGGGGGGACGCAGGCTCTTACAGGGGGCGACGCAGGCCGCACCCCGTCCTGTCGGGACGCTTTGCCGCGCCATATTCGTGGGGATTGCCAAGACGGCGAGAAGGGACCGCCGCACTGATGTCCGAGTTCGCGAAAGACCTCCAGCGCCATCTGATCGGCGTGCTCGGCCTGGTTCTGATCGGAGGCGCGGTCTACTACCTGATCGTTCCGCCCTCCGGCGAATTCCATCTCATGTTCGAGGCGGCCTGCCGCCGCATGGGTATTGTCTGCGTTTTGCTTTGGCTGGCCTACCCCGAGGTCATGAGGCTCCCGGCCTGGTTGGCCCTTTGCGTCCCGTTTGTGACGGCGGTCGTGGTCTTTCGTCCGCGCTACGCGTTGGTGTTGGTGCCTCTGGTCCTTTTGATCCTGTTCCTCCGGCCGAGACGGCGAGGCAAGGCCTCGCACAAGGAAAAGGCGAAACGGCCGTCCGGCGGCGAGGGGTCCTGAGGGAAGCCGTCGCCGGTCTCAGTTGGGCGTGTCCAGATAGGGGTCTTGCCCCATCTGTCGCTGCATCTTCTTCCGCTCGCGTTCGAAGTGCATGAGGGCCTGGCGATCGC
>JAAZNR010000751.1 GCA_012798155.1 Thermogutta sp.
CGTGCAATCCGTCGCCGTCTCCTTCCTGTTCTCCTATTTTTGGGCGGCGACGACCATGATCTATTTACTCCTGAGGCGATCCGTTGACGGTACCGACTGGAACGAGGTTTTCGTAGAGGAAGCTGAAGAGGAACGATACGTCGCTTTGCCGCCGATCGGATCGGTTCCAACAGCCGTTCCTTCGGATTGATCGAGGCCGGGGCGCGGTCGCAGGACGCTCCGCCGTTTCGGATCGCTCCAAGATACGATCCCCTTCCATGTGTCCGGCCAGGTACGGATTGGGGCCGACGCACGATCACGGAAGCCGCGGAACAGGGCTGCTATACCGCCCCGGGACCGAGCGCCCCGTCGCTAATACGAACGGTCTGTTCGACCGCCAGGACGAAGATCTTGCCGTCTTCCGGATGACCGGTGCGCCCCGTCTTCGCAACCTGCGCAATCGTGTTGACGGTCCGCTCCGCGAAGTCGTCGTTCACGACGATTTCCAGCAGCGATTTCCGCAGCACTCTGCCGCCGCGGAGACGCGATGATTCATCACGGCCCAAAGCCGAGCCGCGCGCGAATCCCTGGGCATCCGTGATGGTCAACCGGCCGACCTCGATACGGTCCAGCGCCTCCCGGACGCTTTCCAATTTCGCGGGTTGAATGACGGCCAAAACAAGCTTCACGCATCGCGCTCCCCGGAATCGGACGGCGGGCTACCGTGACCTCTCGCGTCACGGAGGCTGGTGGCAGCGTCAAACCGTCTCGGGCAATTGATAGGGGGCCCTGCGGACCCGATCCAAGTGCCGATCGGCCTCCTCGTCATCCAAGAATCGCTCGGCCTGGGGATCCCATCGAAGCCTGCGATTGACCCAACGGGCAATGTTGCACAGATGGCAGATCGTGGCCGATCGATGCCCGACTTCGACGTCGGCCACCGGCCGCTCCCGAGTGCGAATACAATCCAGCCAGTTCCGCATATGGTCGTCGCTGCGATACAGATGCACGGTGAAATCGTCGTAGGGCGGTTTTCCCAGCTCCGCGGGTTCCGTCGTAAACTTCCCGCGGTCCAAGACCAGTTTCCCCTTATCGCCGATGAAGATAGCACCGCCGCCCGGTCCGTTATCGAGATGCACGGTTACGCCGTTCGCGTAACGGAACGAGACTTTGGGCGAGGCGCACAGCCTGTCCCCGCGCTCGCGTGTCTCCGGCTCCGTGTAAGTGGGCGGATTAAAGGGTGCGCCGTCCGTCCAAATCTCCACCGGCCCGGTCTCATCCATTCCCAATGCCCACTGAATCTGGTCGAATCCGTGCGAACCCCATCCGGTGATCTCTCCGCCCGAATAGGGGCGAAACGAAATCCATCCCGGCTTGGCCCGCGGCGTGTACAAATCGATGTGGTAGGGGACCACCTCCGTAGGACCGCACCACATGTCCCAATCCAATCCGGCCGGCACCGGCTGCGCGGGTAAGGCGCATTCCCAAGGGCTGGGGTAATTGGCGGCGATCACGGTATGGACCTTGCCGATCCGTCCGTTGCGAACCAATTCGCAGCCCAGGCGATTGGCGGCCATGGAGCGCTGCTGGCTCCCGGTCTGGAAGACGCGACCGTATTTTCGCACGGCCTCGACCATCTTGCGGCCCTCGTGGATGGTCAGAGACATCGGCTTTTCGCCGAAGACATCTTTTCCCGCCTGGCAGGCATGAATGCATACCAATGCTCGCCAATGGTCGGGCGTGGCGGTGATGACGGCATCCACATCCTTGCGATCCAGGAGCTTGCGGTAGTCCTGATAGGCGACGCCTTGGAATTTGCCCGCCGTTTCCTCCGCACGGGGCAGATTGACGTCCGCGACGGCCACGATACGGCCCAAGCTGGGCACCTCCGCGAAGACTTGCAGCCCGCGTCGCCCGATCCCGATACCGCCAATCCCGATCCGCTCATTGGCGGCGGGGATCTCCGCCGTTCCCAGAACGGTGCGGGGAATCAAGATGGGCACTCCCGATGCGACCGCGGCGGAAAACTTCAAAAAGGAACGACGCCCAAAGGAACGGCCATGAGTCACGTTGTCTTCCTCCCGAATCAGAAACCCTTATCCTGCGATGCCCTAACGCCGCCAATGCGAACCAGCCCTTTTCCAAGCCGCTGCCACCCGGCCGAGACCGCCGCTACGGACTGCGTTCAGTTTCGTGAGAACA
>JAAZNR010000752.1 GCA_012798155.1 Thermogutta sp.
CACGCGCCGTCGGGCAAGCCGGCAAGCGCGCCGAGCGGCCGGGTGGCTGGGGTCGTAGCGCAGCGAAGCCCCCAGACGCCGGCCTTCGCATCGCTTCCCGGGGCGTGAACGGCTACGATTCGCCGGTTCGACCTCGCACCGCGATCTACGGTCGTCGGTGCGGGGAACGGCGGGCGGGATCACCCGCCCACGAACGGATCACCGGAAGGGATCATCAATATCTTCGGCGGGCGGCGGCGGGGGAGCCGGTTCCTCCGCAGCCGCCGGCTCCTCCTGCGGCGACTCGGGTTTCTCGATTTCCGTCACGATGGGGACGTGGTACAGCGGCTGCTCCAGATCGATTTCACGCAAGCACTGAATCAGGCCGGACTTGTCGGCAAGATAGATCCGGTCCGTTTCACTGTTGGTGATCTGAAAGTGGAAGGCCGCGATATCCAGTTGTCCGAGTCGCGCTCCGCTTTCCTTATCGAGATACACCAGTTGGCCCAGAGCATCCCGTGTGTAGACCCTCTTGGCGCTCGCGGCGATGAACTTCGTCGGTCCGCGAGTACGCCAGACGATATCCCCGCTGTCGGCCTTGACTCGGTACATGCCGCCGAAGCGAGTGACCACGTAAAGCGAATCCTCGATGAGCACGGGCGGCTCTCCGATCGGTTCGCCCGTCGACAATCGCCAGAGCAGTTTTCCGTCGCGCTCATTCAGGCAGAAGACGAAGCCGTCCTCGGCGGCAGCCCAGAGTTTGCCCGGTATTCCTTTCGACGCATCGCCGAATCGCACGCAGGGGGGCGCGACGATCTCCGCCGTAGCGCGGAGTTGATAGACCAGTGAAAATCGATCCGCCGAGCGGAGATTGATCTCTCCGACAAACAAGAAACCGCGATCGGTGGGCCAAGCGACCCTCTCGGTGCCTCGATCGGAGTGCGTGATTATCGGCTCGATGTAAATGCGGCCGAACGACTGGAGATATAGGCCGCGATCTTTGGTCTGGGCCAAACGGAGCCTCGCACCCGTCAGGTCGGCGGCCGCGGCCGCGGCAACGGCCTCCGCCGCCTGTTGGGCCGCGGCGACTTCCGGCGCGACGGCATCGGCCACGGGGGCCGCGGGAGGCACGGCCGGCTCGTTCGTCGCGGATGCGGCGGTCTCTACGGGCGTTTCGGAGTCTCCCGCATCTGCCGGCACGCTCTGCCACGCATAGGTCTGCATCTCCGGCGTTTCCCACTGGAATGCGTAAGACTCGATTTTCCCGCCCGGCCGGGGAACATAGACTCGGCTGGGGCTGATGGCCGGCCCCGCCCCCGGCGTCCCTTCCAGCTCGCGTTTCCACAATATCTCGCCCGTGTAACGATTCACGACATAGATGGTGCTGCCGTTCGTAACGGCGATGAGATGAGTCCCGGTCGTCGGTTTCAAACTCAGAAGTTGTGGATCTCCAACTTGAACGGTCCATAACGTCTTTCCCGTCTCGGCGTCGATCGCCGTGAGAACGGACCGGCTCGAGAGCGCGAACACGGTGCCGCGGTCGAGCAAGACATACTTCAACCGACCGGATCCCGCATCGATACCGGCGACGTTGAACCAGGGCGTGGTCAAACCGTGGGCCCGTGCCTGGAGATGCGTGATCAAATCCGCCGCGGCCGCCGTCCGCGGAACCTGCCCGCTCGCCCCGATTACGGCCGCAATCAGCACTAACCATGGGAGCCGAAGAGTTGCCATCGAATCCTCACACCTTCTGCACGACGGTTTACGATCCGGACAGGCGCAGGCACCGCCGCCGGGTGTGGTCCGGGGGCCGGATCAAACACGCAACGATCGACGAAACACCCTTCCCCTATGATAATCGGGAACCCCGGCGACTAGAAACGTTTTTCTCGTTTCTCGCCCCCCGGCCGATTTTTGGTACACTAACAGGCATCCTTCGTTTTCGTGGAGGGTAACCG
Organism: Thermogutta sp.; assembly: GCA_012798155.1. Taxonomy (GTDB): domain Bacteria; phylum Planctomycetota; class Planctomycetia; order Pirellulales; family Thermoguttaceae; genus Thermogutta. The sequence continues at coordinate 1,938 of JAAZNR010000752.1, forward strand.
TTCACGGGGCGGCGGCGGGCACATTTTTCGAGCCGGTGCGGGCCGCGAAACGTACCCGGCCCATTCGCGCCCCAAGTCGCCAGGCCCATTTTCGCGGGCTTCGCTGGGAGAATCTGGGATACTCCCCGTGAACGGTTACCGTGGAGGAAACGCCTTCGCGTCGGCCGGACCGCGACCACGCCCGGTGCCTTGGCAGGGGAGGGCAACCAGGCTCGACGCAGTATCGAGAATCAAGGGATTGTGAGAAGCAAAGCTTATGTCAACTGATCGGGACCAATCCGCCGGATCGGAGAGCACCCCCGCCCCGTCCCCAGTGGAAGTTGTGTTGGGTTACCTCAACTTTTCCGACGGGACACGAGATCCGCAGTTTTTCGCCGCGATGAACCGGCTGTTTGCCGAGGTATTCGGCGCAACCGGATCTCCGGCCGCCTACCACGATGCTCCGGCCGCCGAGCACGATGCAACGGCGACCGAGCCAGCGCCGTGGTCGCCCCTCGTCAGGCGCCTGCAAGACGCCATACCGGTTCTCCAGGCCCGGGGAGGGGCCTTTTCCGACGTGGGCCGCGCCCAAGCCGCTCTGGCCGGCGTCTTCGACGGACTCATCCCGGCCTACCTGGATTTCCACAAGGATCTCTTGGGATACGGGCACGCGACCTCGCTGTGCAGCCCCTTCCTTCTAGCCCGCTTCTGCGAGGCGGTTCTCCAAGCCCGGGCGGAAGACGAAGAGGCCTCGCAACAAGCCACGGTTCGCGCGGCGTTGGCCAAGGTCAACGACTACGTAGGATACCGTCCCACGGCGGTCCTGGCGGGTAACCGGGCAACGAAACCCTACGCACACGAATTCGTCTGCCCCATCCCCCTGTACGTACAAGGGGCCGGCACGGCCTGCGGCCGGTATCACGACCTCATGGAACGTGCGGTGCAAATCCTTGCTACGATCGATGAGTCGCTCCGAGAGCAATTCTATTTTCAGATCGAGAACCTCGAGGAAATCGCGCTCGACCCGCGGGGATTGGATCAGGAACATCCGGCGTGTTTCCGTCCCAACTACCAGTTCGGCCTGTGGGATCCGCACAGTCTGAACGAGCGAGGCTGCTACCGGCGGCTGATTTTGCACGATCAGCCCCTGGAAATCGCCCTGAGATGGGCGACCCGTGCCGACCCAACCGAAGGTACCGACCCATGGTTCGAAGCCGCCGCCGTGCTCGCCGGCACGATGCTGATGGGCGCGGCCGTCTGGGGACCGTATCCCGGGGCCTTGATGTCCACGACCAATCTCTCCGAATTGCTCGCACGGATCGCCAAGGCACGGGATGATTTCTACCTTCGGCTGCTGCCATCCCGAGGGGAGACGTACGGCTCGGCTTTGGCAAGCGAGATCGTAGCTCGCGGGCGTCCTTTCGACGCCGTCCGGCAGTTTCTGAATACGACCCTGGCGGAGTACCGATCATCCCAGGTCCACGCCTCCGGCCTGGCTCGCATCATGGCACAATTGGGGGCCGTTGACGCGGCCAAGACCGCCTCCGCGCGTCTGCGTTCTTCCACGGCCGCTGTCCGTGCCGACATCGTCATTCGATTGGGAGCCGCGGAATCGCATTTGCGGCAAAAGCAACTTCGCGATTGCTTGACGGAATTGAACGAATCCGTGCGCATGATCCGTTCCGCCGTGGAGTGCGGGGCGTTGGGCGATCCCTGGAACGTTTTGGGCCTGGGCGGCCGTTTCCCGATCTTCGAATGGAGCTTGGAAGGCCCCATCGACCCTCGCCTGACCCTTCTGATCTATCTCATGGACAAGCTTTTTCAGCTCTTCGCTTCCTTGCGGCGTCACGCCGCCGCGGCCGATGCAGGGGCAATCGAAGACGAAGCCAAGCGGCGGATGGAAGAGACGGCGGAATGGTGGGACCGATTCGCCACGGCCGAAGTCTCGGATCTGGACGGTTTTCGCGGACAAGACGTTTGCGACGCCGCCCAACAGGTCGCCGAGGTGATCCACGCCTGGCGCGAGGAACGCAAGGCCGCCGGGGACACCGCCTTTTGGAAGCGTCATGTCTCCCGTATCCGATCCACCGATAGCCTGGCGTTGTTGGTGGACACCCTGCTCGATCAAAACGACCGCGAGGCCGCCATGGCGCTGTTGGTGTATTGGATCGGCCGCGCGAATGAGCTGGGATTGCACGGGACCCTGAACTCCTTCGCCGCGCTGGCGTACCGTTGGTTCCGGCCGCTGTGGTTGGCGGACGACCCCGCCGTGGGAGATCGGCGTAAACGCTGGTTCGAGGTTCGCAAGTTCCTGGATTATCTGGAAGCCAATGCGGGCAGCTTGTGGGAAGTCCCGTCGCTGAAGGAGTTGCTGGGGGCGACGGCCGCCGGTTCGGCGGACAACTCCGCCGCAATCGAACCGCAGCACGAAGATTCGCTTTGGCAAGCGGCGTACGAGGGCGTGGTCTTCCGTGACAGCGCCGACGACGGGGTGGACGGTATTTTGGAGGACGCGGGCGAGCCGCTGGAAAACTTCGAGCTGAGCCGCGCGTTCGAGGAGCTTCGCCGGCGCATCGGATTTCTCTTCACCGTTCTCATCCTGCGGGAATTGGCGGCGGCGGCCTTCAGCAGCCTGCAATACGACGATCCCGAGGTCAGCGAAGTTTTTATCGAGTGGCACCGTCACGTCTTCCGCATCGAGGAGTCGCTGCTCCGCCTGGCGGAAGATTTGCGAGGCTATCCCTTGGGAGACCCGGGAGCGACTCCGCAACGCCTTGCGGAATACGACAACCGCCGCAAACTCCGCGACACGCTCGCGGAGAGGGTCGCATTGGCGGCGATCCAGGCCGGCGATACCCGCCGATTTCTGGCCGCGGCCTTGCCGGAAGCCCTGCACCCAAGCGTCGCCTCGCGCCGGGAAAACGATTGGGCCTGGGAAGAGGACTTCGTCGTCTTATTGCGGACCCTGCTTCACCATCAACTGGAGTCGCTGGAGTCGGCTTGGGCCGACTTTCTGATCGGGATGCGGCAGTGCAAACTGCTTTACACTCCGGTTTGGCGCGGGGGCCGCCCCCGGCAGTATGTCGGCAGAAAATCGCTCTACCGATGCCTGGCCACGGCCACCGCGATGGTGTTGCGCCGGGGTCTGGTCGGCCCCGCTCTCAACGCTCTAAGCCTGCTCCGCGAGGCCGAGAAGCAAAGCGCGGGTCAAGGCGGCCAGGTGTCCGAAATGGAGCTCGTCATCCGTACCCTCACCGAGAGCGTCGCCCAGTCTCTGCTCACCGCCGGGCGCGACGCGGATCTCGACGAAACGGTGGGCGGGACGCGGCGACCCGGCCTCTTCCAATCGCTCTGGTGGGCCGCCTCGCGCTTGCAACGAGCTTGGCCCGAACTCACCGCCGAAATCTACATCTCGATCGTGGAAACCGTGGGATCGGCGAAAGAATGGGAACACATCACCCGATTCATTCGCACTTACGGCGGCGAAATCTTTACTCAAGAGTTCTTGGATTACGAACATTTGCGCGGCATCGCCTTGACGGGAGCCGGCCGCTTCTTGCAAGAACTGGATCGAAGCGGAAATCGCCCCGAATGGCGCTTGCTGCGAGATATCCGCCAGGGCAAGATTTCGCTCGTTCAGGCGGCAAAGAATCTGCAATTCATCGCCGAAATCATCCTGGAAAACTACGCCGAATACGCGGACTACAATAGCCTCACCACGCAATCGGACTACGGCGAAAACCTGCATTGCCTCCTGGATTTCCTGGCCTTGAAGGAACGATTCACTCGCATGGAGTGGAATCTGACGCCTTACCTGGTCTTCTACGATCAACTCCTGCAAAAAGGTTTATGGTCTCTCGCCGACCGTTGGGAAAAAGGCGTGGTGGAAGAAACCGCGGCGACGGTCTCGGAATTGCAAGAGGCCTATTCCCAACTCTCGCGGCATCACGGCATCCGCCTTCTCGTCTTGGAGGAAACGCTGCGGGACGGTTTTCGCGGCATCCTCTTACGGCGTCGCATGGCGGCCCTGGCCCACAAGGCCGTGCATCTCCAGGACGCCGGCCGGCGTCACGAATCGCTCGACAAGTTGTGGCACGCCATCGAGGAATACGGCGTCCGTCACACCGTGATGGGAGCATCGGCCCCGTCGTGGCTGTTGGAGCTTGAGGACCACCTGAATCGGGCGTCCCAGTTCGGCGACGAGATCGAAGGCGGCTGGCTCCAATTGCTGGAAGCCAACGGCGCCGGCCCACGACACGTCCTCTCCGCGGAGGAAATCTTGGCAGGGCTGGATGCCTGGGAGATCGGCAAACGGCGCTCGCGGCGCCGGTGAAGGGCTTTCCCCGGTTCCTAATTTTACCGCGCAGGATAAGAAGCTGGGCAAACTGAGGTACGCAGCGTTGTGAGTCTGCGTAAAATCGGTAAGCCGGCTTCGGCGATCCTGCGCAGTAAAACTAGGCCCGGCTTCGATTCGGAGGCTGGTCGCATGGCTGTGCACGATCGGATCACGAGTCTTCGCAATCCGACGATCAAGGCCGTCCGAGCATTGCGCGACGGAAGAAAGCGGATCAAATCCGGCCGCATGATCGTCCACGGCCTGCGAGAAATTTCCCGCGCGGTCGCCGCCGGCGTCGGGTTCGAGTACGTATTTTTTTGTCCCTCGCTGATGGACGAAGCCGGCCGGCGCCTGTTCGAAGAATTGCAGTCGCGCGGCGCCCCGCTGATCGAAGTTACGCCGCCGATCATCGAAGGATTGGCCTTCGGGGACCGCGCGGAGGCCGTGGTGGCGGTGGCCGGGTCGCCGCATCGTGAATTGAAAGATTTTCGACCCGCCCGCCCCGACGAGCCTCCGCTGATCGCGGTCGTCGAGGGCGTGGAAAAGCCGGGCAACCTCGGGGCGGTCATCCGTTCCGCGGACGGGGCGGGGGCAGGGGGGGTCATCGCGGCCGATTTGCGGACCGACCTTTTCAACCCCAACGTGATTCGGGCCAGCCTCGGAACCGTCTTCTCGATGCCCACCGCCGTCGCTTCCGGTGAGGAGGTCCTCGCCTGGCTCCGCGATCGCGGAATTGTCGCCTATGCCGCCCGGGTGGACGCCGAAAAGGAGTATTGGCAAGCCGACTTCACAATGCCTTCCGCCATCGTGCTGGGCAACGAAGCCGAGGGTTTAAGCCGATGTTGGTCGGGACCGGGCGTGGAACCCGTGCGGCTACCCATGCTGGGACTGGCCGACAGCCTGAACGTCTCCGCCGCGGCCGCCATCTTGCTCTATGAGGCCCGTCGTCAAAGGAGCCGGGGCGAGGCGAATCCGCCGAGACCGCCTCTTTCACGCCGGCGGTTTTAGGGACGGCGATCGGCCGCGTAACTGTTCACGGGGACTGTCCCCTTTGGGCTTGAATGGGCGGGGGCGTTTTTCGGCCGGCAGCGGCCCGTGAATAACTTCGAGGAGTGAAAAAGATAGAAACGCAGGGACGAAAAGATGGAAACGCAGAGCACGCAGAGAAAGCAGAGAAAACAGGGTTGGGTCTATACCAAGTTCTTTTTCCTCTGTGCCCTCCGCGCCCTCCGCGTTTCGAAGACAACCTCTGCGCCTCCGCGTTTCGAAGACAGAGCGGGCCATGGCCGTCAGTGCAGCCGAGGAATCTCGACGCCGGCCCGTGAACGGCTACTCAGCCGCGATCCGTGAAAAAGAGGGCGGCCAAGGTCAGACCGAATCCCAGCAGGACGGGCGGATTGACTTTCTCTTGGAACAGGATCCAGCCCGCCAGCGCCGCCAAAGCGACTTGGGACGCCGTGAGGATATTGGCCCTCGCCACCGGCGTCCATTGCAGGCCTTTGCTCAGCGTCACGAAGCCCAGCAGATTGAGGACGCCGGAAACACCCATCCAGAGGAGATGTTCGCCGGGCGTGGCCGCCAGGGCCGCGAGACCGAACCGTGCCCAGCTCAAAATCCCGAGCGAAACGGTACCGCAGCCCGTCACGACGAAGACCACGACCCAAACCGAGGTATCGCGTCTTGCGACGTGCCGGATGGCGATGGTCAGCAGCCCGAAGGTGATTCCCGCCAAGCAAGCGACCAGCATGGCGACGATCACCATCCAGGCGGGAGCGTGATTTCCCTCCAGTCCGCCGCCCGCGCCGGCCCGCAAGCACACGATTCCGGCGATCAGCAATCCTATTCCCGCCATGACCCGCCAAGTAAGCGATTCGCCAAGCAGGACGGCTCCCAGCAACGCCGCGCTGATCAAACTGACCGCCAATGCGATGGGCAAAGCGATGGCCAGGCCCACGATTCCCATCGCCCAAAGCAGGCCGACGTTGCCGATCAATTGGACGGCGAGTCCCACCGCAACCAAGATTGAGAGACTCCGCCGCGAGGGAAGACTCGCCCGGCCCTGGAGATACTGGAACAGCAGCAGCGGTCCCACGACCAGAACGGTCACCGTCTCCTTGACGCAAATCGTCCACATCGGGTCGGTGGCGCGACTCGGATCGGCCAACATCCGCAGCGCGACATTCGCTCCCGCGTAAAAGAACGCGGCGGAAAGGCATAGAATCGAGCCTAGAATCGCGGCGGATGCGGCATCTCGCGCGGGAGCATCCTGCCGTTCGAATCGATCCGGCGATTCTCCCGGTTCGGTTAATAGGGGCGTCTCGGCGGAAGGTTCCATACACGCATCGGGCAGTCGGCAAGCGGACCGAGAGAATCCTGCGGAGCGAATCACGGACGGTACGGGAGGCTCCGTACCCCGGTCCGGTTCACGATACCCGATGCGTCGCGGCTTGGGTAGGCTGGGTCGCGCACGCCGGCACCGTACACAACTTCCTTCGGCATAACTGGACTTTTGCAAATTGTGGTGACAAGTTCTCGTCCGCCTTGGAAGAGGGTTATGGTGAGCGCAATCAGCCGCGAAAACGGCTTGCCGTGATTGCCCAACTTCAGCAAGCCCTCACCCACTGCCCCTCTCCCAGAGCGAGAGGGGAGCAGTTTGCAAAAGTCCAGGCATAACGGCGGCAGGCGGCCGCTCAGGGGCCGCTCGTCCGTTCCTCCGGAACGCTGACAAATTCCGCTATCGACAGATCCGTAATGCGGACCTCGCGCAACACCTCATGGCCCAGAAGGCGGTTGACGCGAGTGACGACCTTCTTCCCGAGATACTCCTCGTTCCGTCGTTCCGCGGCCGCGCTCGATCGCACGGTCACCAAAAGCTCATCCTGAATGGTGTGCCCGAGCCGGCTCATAAAGGCGTCGTATTGCCGTTGATCCGGAAAAACGGTAACCGCTTCCATCTTGAATTGAACGGCGGTGCTCACCCGAGTCACCGGATCGTACTCCAGCAACTTGATCGTGCCGAAATCAGCGATTCCGTCGCCTTTCCAAACCGCCGGGGAGCTGGATCTCGAGGCTTTGCCGAGCGAAATGCCGCCATTCAGCCGATCCAACCACCGCGTCCAGTGCCGTTCTCCACTGAATGAGGCCAAGCCGCCGATCAGGAAGCACGGCACGAGGGCGACGAACACTAGTAGCCCCTGCAACAGGTGAGATGCGGCGCCCCTTGTCCCCGGCCCACGCCGGCGGGAGCGACTCGGGCGTTCGCCGTTTCCGGCCGCCCGCTCGTTCGAAATGGGCAAAGGCTTGGGCATCGAGCGAACGCAATGCAATGGAGAAAAGCCTGCGAAGGGACCGGCACGGACCGCGTCCCTATCGCAACTTTACCATATGTTTCGCGGGTTGACGCCGCTTTTCCGCCTTCAGCACCCGTATCCCGCCGGGCGATTGTATAGCTTTTCCCGCGTACTCCACAGTCCGGCCGAGGGCGTGGGAATAAAGTAAACCTCCTCACCGCCGGGAGTGGTGTTCCACCCCTCCTTCATACGATCCGGCGGGTATCGGCGGAGCGTTTCCGCCAGATCGGCGTAGCCGAAATTAACGCCCTCGATCTCTTCCCGGGTGAGATGGCCGGGGGCGTACGTGATCCTAAAACGCCCCTCCGACGACCCGTGAATCAGATGGGCGGCGGCATGCGCCAAGTCTTGCAAGTCGGCGTTTTTGCGGTAAAGTTCCATCACGCGGGCGGTGCCGACGTAGCCGTACTTGCGGATCAAGCGATCGACCTCTTCCTGCTCGCCGAATCGTTTCAGCCCCGGCGCGATGATTACCAATTCGCCGCCGTCCGCCATCACCATTCTCGTGCGATAGACGGCCTTGTTCGCCACCCATGTGCTGACAAATTCGTCCTCCTGCATCACGCACACGACCTTGGGAATCGGCTCCTCGAAGACCTTGATGTTCTGCTCGCGGGATTGCCGCGCGGCCAAGGTGTACGTCGCCAGGTCGTCGCCCACGTAAATGCCCGTATGAACCAGGCGATCTTCGGCATTGCGAGCCATGACGATTTGGATATAGAAATCGGGCAGACCGCCCAGGTAATCCTGCTCGGCCTTGTTGTAACAAGCCCGGATGGGCGTCGTGAGCGTGCCCAGATTGTTCTCGATGCCGCAGCAGGCGGCCGCGATGTGCGACGCGCAGATCGTCGATTTGCCGCCCAAGCCGATGAAATAGTTCTTGTTGTGGTTGGCGAAACCCAGCACCTCGTGCGGTACGACGTGCCCCACGTTGATGATCAGGTCCCAAGACTCCTTCATGAGCATCGTATTCAGTTCGATGGGAATGGCCCAATCCGCCGCTCCGCCCGTGGCCTCCCGCACGAAATCGGCCGAAATCTCGCCCACCGGGACCACCGTATCGATCCAATGATGGGCGTGAATCCGCTCGTTCGGGATGGAACCGAACATGAGGCGGTTCTGCTCGGGCGTGTGCGGCTCGTGCTGGCCGAGCGTGGGAATCACGTGAACGTCGCAGTCCTTGTGCAGAATCTCGTAGAGAATCTCCGTCATGCGGCCCGCGCCGGAGTGCATCCGCGTGATGTCCGGCGGCAACAACAACACCCGTTTGGGATGGGCACAAATCCGCGACTTGGCCTCGCTCACCGCCTGTTCCATCAACTCGCGGATTCGCTCGGGCGAGATCTCTTCACTGCGTTCAAAAAACCAAGGCATCTTTCCGGCTTTCCCTTCCCATCAACCACGGCTCAATAGCGGTCGTCCCAGGACGCCGCCGTTTCCTGCGTCCTGCCGCGGGGACTCCCTACGGTTCTTCCCATTATGCAACTGCTCGGCCGGCGCGGGGAGACGCTGCTTCCCGGAAAAACGACGGAACGCACGCTCGGCAAAAGGACCCCGCTGAATCCACCCCATCGCAGCGAAAACGATCAACAGCCCTCCTGCGGCGATCCCACCGAGAATCCAGTTCCCGCCGTAGCCCACGACGAGTTCGCGGGTTCCGGGCGGAATCCGCACCACCAGGCGCCCGCGTTCATCCGCGGACGGCTCGGCGGGGCGTCCGTCGATCCATACTCTGGACCGCGGGCGGCGGAGATAATTGACGGTCACTGCGCCGCCTTGAGCTAGGGCCGCGGTATCAACCCTTACCCTCGTCTCCTCGAGCCGCACCGGAAGCGCGATGCTCTTGCCCGTCGACCCTTCTCCCAACTGTGCCTCGACGACGCCGCCTGACTCCAGTGCTTCGCCGAAGCCGCCCAATTCCGGCAAGCTCGCCGCCGGCGTCCCGACGGCTCGCGGTGCCGCTCCCGTGAGGGCGAAGACCGCCACGGAATCGTTGTGAAAGACCGGTTCCATGCCGCGGCACCAATCTTGGATGCGAGAATCGCGGTAAAGGGTTTCGATCTCCGCCCGCCGCGCGTCCCGCGAGCCGCTAAGGCAAGGCTCCACCGCACAGCGATGAAGGACGAGATGCGTCACGCCGTACGCACGCAAGGTTGCCTGGGGATCACGGCGGACTCCCGCCTCCACTTCTCGATTCTCCGCGGTTTGGCGAACAAACTCGCCGTAGCCCTCGATCGATTCCAGGCGATAAACGAGCGGAAAGTTCAGCCCCAACCCCCAGACGAAATGGGGAGCCGGCGAACGAAAAGGGGCTATCGGCATGATTCGGGCAGGTACGTCTCCGGGCTGTAGGATCTCCGCCATCCGGGGCGGCAGCTCGGCGTAGGTCGTGTCCCCAAATGCGTAGAACGTCGTGTCCGCGTGGAGGATATGCCAAAACAGGAACAGTGAGGACGCCGCAAAAAGGGCGATCGCGTTGCGATTCGCGCCAAAGGGCAGGGGAGGGGGCGCCGCCGCTTGCCGAACGTAGGAATGGAGACCCGCGCCGTCGCCTCCACGGGCGAACGAGGCGCCGCCGTTCCCGCGGCGACACGAGTCGGCCGCCTGCCGGAAGAACAGATGATGCAAAACCCGTGCCCCGACGAATATCATCGCCAGGTGGACAAACGGCAAATACTTGAAGGGGTGGTACACGGCGCCGA
>JAAZNR010000753.1 GCA_012798155.1 Thermogutta sp.
CTGCCCAGGAATCTCCGCAGCAACAGGCCAATCAGGAGCAGGCCAAGCAACAGGCCGAGCAAAAGGAGGCCGAGCAGCAGGAGGTCGAGCAGCAGGAGGCCGAGCAGACACCGCCCGCCGAAAAGAGCGAGGGACAGCCTGCCGATTCGCCGCAAAGCGGTGCCGGCTCGGAGGCCCCCGCACCGTCGGACCAGTCTCGCGGGGAAAGCAATCCCGTGATTCGCTTGGTCGGTTTCGCGGAAGAAAGCGCGGCGCCGTCGGGGGGATCGCCGACCTCGCAGCCGGGGCCTTCGCCCGCGGCGCCCGCGGATGCCGCAGTCACTCCGCCTGCCGCGAGCCCCCCCGCGGCAGGTCCGCCTGGCACAAGTCCCTCTGAGGTAAGTCCCTCTGCCGAAAGTCCCCCTCCCGAAAGTCCCCCTGGGGCGAGTCCGCCCGCGGCAAGTCCGCCTGAGATAAGTTCGCCCGCGGAAGCGGAATCGGAGCCCTCGACGCCGCCGGAAGCGGCGTCTGCGGCGGAGTCCCCGGCCGCTGAAAGTCCGCAAGCCGCGCCCGAAAAACCGAAGTATCGTCCCTTCGAGGAAGTGCGGGATGATGTGCGGCGGATCATCGCGGTCGAGCAAATGCGGGCAGCGCTGGACAAGATCGAAGAGGAGATGCGTCGCTATCAGGTGGCGTGGGGCAATTATCTGTCGGCGGTGGAGTCGGCCAAGGAAACGAAGGCCGTGCCCCCCAGCCCGCCGCAGCGTCCCGATCTGGAGGCGATCGCCCGCCGCGAGGGTTTCCAGTACGGCCGAACCGAGCTTCTCCCGCGGTGGGAGGTGGAGGCCTTGGAGATCGGCAGGTCCACGGATTCGCAGGGGGTGGCGTTCGCCCAGGTCATTTACGAGCTGCGAGAGTTCCTGACGGTGCGGACCTTTGACATCGACCAAAACCAGTATCTCGCCTGGCCTACCGAGCGCGTCGAGGAGCACGTGCCCGAGTTCACCGATCCGGGCGTCAAGGAAGCCGTGCTTCAGGCGTGGCGGCTGCTCGAGGGGCGCAAGCTGGCCGAGGCCGAATGCGCTCGCCTGGCCTCCGAGGCGGAAAAGTCCGGCAAGACGTTGGCCGAGTTTTTCGCCGGCAGGGTGGATTTCAAGGACGCCCGAATCGTCCCCGAGACGGAGCCTTTCACCTGGCTGACGTACGGGGAATTGGATTTGGCCTGGGCGGCCTCTCGCCCGCCGTTCCTCAGCTCCATCCAGGCCAAGCGCAAGGATCCGGCCAGCGGATTGGTGGTGGACGAAGACGCGGTGGATCGGCCCGGCAATGAGTTCATGGCGGCCGTATTCTCGCTTCAACCGGGCCAAGTCGGCGTGGCCTGGAATCAACCGCGTTCCAAGGTCTATCTGGTGCGGGTGATCGAGATGCAGCCCCCGCCGGCCCAACTGCATGACGCCTTCGTGCGGCAAAACCAGCAGACGTATATGTCCATTTCCTGGTACGACCGGATCGAGGCCTACGGCCGCTGGAGCCGGAACCTGGAGGAGCAGGCGGGCTTGCGTTGGAGCCGTGCGCCTGCCCGCGCCGCCCGACCTTGAAGACGCAAGCGTGCGGCCGCGATTGGCGCGCTCTGAGGTCCGCCTTCGTCGCCGGCTGCGATTGCGCGGCGCTCAGGCGCGGCCTCGTCGCCGCCTCCGGCCGCTAGATATCGTCGTGAGAATGCGGTTCGACGGCCCGGGCTTCATCGCCGAAGAGGCGGGTGAGCTTCTCCCGCAACATCAGCCGGGCACGGAGCAATCGGACCTTGACGTTGGATTCCGTGATGCCCAAGGCCTCGGCCGTCTCCGCCGTGGAAAGCCCCTCCACATCCCGCAGCAGGAAGGTGAGGCGGTACTTGTCGTCGAGTTGGTCCATCGCCTCTTGCAGGATGCGTCCGGTCTCGGCGCGGCCGAGGATTTGGTCCGGGGTCTCCCGCCATTCGGCGATGAAAGACGGGAAGGGCGGATCGTCCTCGCCGTCGCGGCGGATATCGTCCGCCAGGGTCGCCGTGGCACGAACCGCCTCGCGCCGCAGCAGGGCCAAGGAGTGGTTCGACGCGATCCGCAGGAGCCAGGTCGCGAAGGCCGACTCGCCCCGGAAGTCGTGGAGGTGCTCCAGCAGCGTGATGAACGTCTGCTGCACCACCTCTTCCGCGTCGTGTTCGTTCCGGACGATGCGGCGGGCCAGGCCGAAGATGCGGCGTTCGTAACGGGCGACGAGGGCCTCGAAGGCGGAAAAGTCTCCCCTCCGAGCCTGCTGCAAGAGTTCCCAATCCACTTCGCGGTCGCTGACCATGCGGCTCCTCCGTGCCGTCGGCGGCCGACGGACGCGATGCCCCTTCGACTGCCCCGGTCGCCCGTTCAAAGACCTTCACGAGCGACGCTTTGCGTCTCCCACGCCTGCATCAAACGATACCCGGGCCGGGCGGATTAGACAACCGGCCCTTTTTCAGGTATGGCCGTTTGCCCCGTACCCGCCTCGCGTCAATGCCGGGGTTGACGAAGAGGCTGAGGGGGCGTTGCCCGCAGGGTCCGCGCTGCGCCGGACGCCCCTTCGAGGGCGCGTCATGGAGGGCCGCGCTTCGTCGCGGCCGAGGTAGAAGCAAGGGGATCTTTAGGGGGGAGGTCGAAGCAAGGGGATCTTTAGGGGGGAGGTCGAGGCAATCGGGTTTTAGGGGCAGGTCGAAGCAAGGGGGTTTTTAATACGACAGCGCTAAGTTGCCTACTTGCTGCGACCAGTTGAGCTGTTATCGGTGCGACCACCCCAACTGATCGTGGTTCTCTCCCGACTTGGAGCTATCGCGCTAAAGGGATGTCGAGGCAAGCGGGTCTCTATCGGGGAGGCAAATGTAAGCGGGTCTCCGCCGCACGGGAAATGCTCAAACAAGCGACCGGCACTCTACGTAGGAGACAAGGGAACTCGAACGCGCAACTTGGGGGCTTTTTGACGGTCGATCGGCGGCATTCTCCAAGCGTCCTATCGGCCGGGGCTGCGCCGGGAGGCCGGGAATGCCCTCGCCGGCAAGAAATGCCCGCGGATGACGCCCGATCGCATTTTCGCCGAATGAGGCTGTTACAACCATCGAAGGCGTTGGATTCAGTTTCGATCGGGAAAATCATCGCAACCGGTTTATTATCGCCAATCGTGAATCCTTCTGCGGATTTCGCCGAGATGGTATATTAACAAGATGGTGCATCTTACCGTTCTTCGGGCATCCTCGCGGACGCTTGCAGGGCATGCTCGCACCATAAAACATTTCGCTCAATTTCACTCAGCTTCCGGGAGACGACCGTGAGTATCGAGAACCTGAACAAGATTTTTCACCCGCAACGTGTCGCCGTCATCGGCGCGAGTGATACGCCGACCAGCGTCGGCTATACCGTGCTGAAGAATTTGGTAGGTTCCGGTTTTCAGGGCGTGGTGTACCCGGTCAACTCCAAACGGGAGTCGGTACAAGGGATCCACGCTTATAAAGACGTCCAGAGCCTGCCCCACCCCCCCGACTTGGCCGTGATTTGCACGCCGGGGCGAACCGTCCCCGGGTTGATCCGCGACTTGGGCGAGGTCGGCACGCGGGGGGTCGTGGTGATCTCGGCCGGTTTCCGCGAGATCGGCGAGGAAGGGCGGAAACTGGAGGCCCAAATCCTCCAAGAGCAGGCCAAGTTCCCGGGCATGCGGATCGTCGGTCCCAACTGCCTGGGTATCATCGTGCCCAGTCTGTCTCTGAATGCCAGCTTCGCCGCCGAGACGCCGCCCAAGGGGCATATCGGTTTCGTCTCGCAGTCCGGCGCGCTCTGCACTTCCGTGCTCGATTGGGCCATCGACCAAGGGATCGGGTTCTCCTACTTCGTCTCGGTCGGCAATATGCTGGACGTGACGATTGCCGACTTGATCGACTATTTCGGCTCGCAGACCGAAACGCAATCCATCATCCTTTACATCGAGTCGATCACGGAGGCGCGGGAATTCATGTCCGCGGCGCGGGCGTTCGCGCGATCCAAGCCGATCGTGGCCTACAAGGCCGGCCGCTTTGCCGAATCGGCGGCGGCGGCGGCCTCGCACACGGGGGCCATGGCGGGCGTGGACGCCGTGTACGAGGCGGCATTCCAACGCGCCGGCGTCGAACGCATCTTCCAGATCGAAGATATGTTCGACTGCGCCGAACTGCTCGCCCGCCAGCAACCGCCCAAGGGCGACCGCTTGGCGATCATCACCAATGCGGGCGGTCCGGGCGTGATGACGACCGACGCCTTGATCGCCCGGGACGGCCACCTCGCCGCCCTGTCCGAGGAAACGATCCAAAAACTGAACGAGTTCCTGCCGCCCTTCTGGTCGCACAATAACCCCGTGGACGTGCTGGGAGACGCCCCCCCGGAACGTTATGCCAAAGCCCTCGATGCCGTGCTCAACGACTCCGCCGTGGACGCGGTGCTGGTGATTCTGACCCCCCAGGCCATGACCGATTCCACGGGAACGGCGCGGGCGGTGGGCGAGATGGCCAAGAAACACAGGAAGCCCGTCCTGGCGGCCTGGATGGGCGGACATACCGTCGCCGAGGGCATGCAAGTCCTCAGCGACTTCGGCGTTCCGTCCTACACGACCCCGGAAAAGGCGGTGCGGGCATTCATGCACTTGGTGTCCTATGCCCGAAACCTCACCCTCCTGCACGAGACCCCCCGCGACATCCCCGTTTCGTTCTCCTTCGATCGTCAGCGCTTGCGGGGCGTGTTCGAGAGCCTGCTCACCGAGGGCGCCGAGATCCTCACGGAAAGCGTCTCCAAGGCCTTCCTGGAAGCCTACGGCATCCCGATCAGCAAGCCCTTCCTGGCTCGCAACGCCGAGCAGGCCGTGGAAATCGCCAAGCGCGTCGGCTTCCCCGTGGTGATGAAAATCCACTCGCCGCAGATCACGCACAAGACGGACGTGGGCGGCGTCAAACTCAACCTGGCCACCGAATCCGCCGTCCGCGAGGCCTTCGAGCAGATGACGCAACGGGCGGCCGAACGCCGGCCCGACGCCCTGATCATCGGCTGCACCGTGCAAAAGATGGTCAGCTATCCCAACAGCTTCGAACTGATCATCGGCACCAAGCGCGATCCGGTCTTCGGGTCGGTGATTCTGGTGGGGATGGGCGGCGTGGCGGCCGAGGTCTTCCAGGATCGCGCCCTGGCCTTGCCGCCGCTGAACGAAACGCTGGCCCGCCGGGCGCTGGAATCGCTCAAGTCCTGGCCGCTGCTCCGCGGCTATCGCGGCCGGCCCGGCGTCAACATCGACAAGCTGATCGAGGTCTTGATGCGGTTCTCCTATCTCGTGGCCGATTATCCCGAGATTCAGGAATTGGACGTCAACCCCCTGCTCGTCACGCCGGACGAGGTCATCGCCCTCGACGCCCGCGTGATCGTGGATCGCAATGCCCTGGTCTACGGCGTGCGGCCTTATGCCCATCTGGCGATTCGCCCCTATCCCGAGGAGTTCGTCACGGAACGGCAACTCAAGGACGGCACGCCCGTCATCCTACGGCCCATCAAGCCCGAGGACGAGCCCATGTGGCATGAGCTTCTGGCGACCTGCTCCACGCAATCGCTGTGGTTCCGCTTCAGCTACCTGTTCAAGCAGACCACGCACGAGATGGCCTCGCGCTACTGCTTCATCGACTACGATCGCGAAATCGGGATCGTGGCGGAGGTGGAGGAGGACGGGCAGCGGCGTCTCATCGGCGTGGGCCGCCTCGTCGCCGACGCCAACCACGAGGTCGCGGAATACGCCGTCATCGTGGTGGATCGCTGGCACGGTCGCGGCCTGGGCGGCTTGCTGACCGACTACTGCCTGGAAGTCGCCAAGCGGTGGGGAATCAAGAAGGTCGTCGCCGAGACGTCCAAGGACAATGCCCGGATGCTCGCCACCTTCCGCAATCGCGGCTTCGAATTCAACGAAAAGGCCGACCAGGACGTGGTGCTGGTTTCGCGTTCCTTGGCCTGATTCGGCGGGCCCAAGCATCCCGTACAGCGCTTCGCGGAACCTCGCGATGCGGCAAACGTGCGAGTCGTGGAGAACTCGGCACCCTGTGCCGGGTTCTTCGTCTTTTGCCGACGGCGGCGATTGCGGATTATTTGCCGACGCCGATTGCGGAATCGCAGGGCGGAGAAAAGCCGCGCGGCCGGCCCCGCCGCACACCCCCTCCTATTCCCTTTATTCCCTTGACGGCGCATTATTGCCATCCTACGATGTTGAAAGATTCGTCTCTCCCTGTCCGGCGAACTCCCGAAGTCGGCTGGTCGGCCGATTTCCCGGCCGGACGCCTTTGAGCGACGCCTTTGAGCATTTTGGCGGGCCTCTTGTGATCTCACGGAGAAAGGTTGCCGTATGACTCACGTCGTGTGCAAGCCGTGCCTGGACTGCAAATACACCGATTGCGTCGTGGTCTGCCCCGTCGGGTGCTTCTACGAGGGCGAACGCATGCTGTACATTCATCCCGACGAATGCATCGACTGCGAGGCGTGCGTGCCGGAATGCCCGGTGGATGCCATCTTCCTCGCCGACAACGTGCCCGAGGAGTGGCAGGAATACATTCGGATCAACGCCGACATGGCGCCCAAGTGCCCCAAAATCACGGAAAAGAAAACGCCGCTCTGCGAGCAGTGATGCGGTCCCGTGCGGCAACCGGCGGCCGTTGCGGCGGGAAATTCCCCGAGACTTGGAGACGTGCGGCCGCGTGGCCGGGCGCGGAACGGCGTGTGGAACGGCTGCGTGGCCGGGGTCGAAGCGTAGTGAAACCCCCGGTCAGCCGTCTTCACGGCGCA
>JAAZNR010000091.1 GCA_012798155.1 Thermogutta sp.
CGGCGATGTTGTCGCGCATCGAAACCCGAGCGGCCGGCGTAAGCCGGCGGTGTTATCGAACTAATTTTACTGCGCAGGATCGCCGAAACCGGCTTACCGATCTTACGCAGACTCGCAAAGCTGCGTACCCGAGTTTGCCCAGCTTCTTATCCTGCGTGGTAAAAGTAAGCTGGTGTTATCGCAGTAAGCTGCCGGTCTTATCGCACGAGAAATCACGAGAAATTATGAGCCGGCGGCAAATGCCCGCGAAATGGGATCGCGTAACATGCGCGACGGCATCTCCGCCCGGGGTTTAGGGCCAAATCCGCAGGAGCGGGCTGTCCGGGACGAGATAGCGGATGAGCACGTAGCCCAGCAAAAGCCCCAGCACGCCCGACACCACGAAGCCGGTCGCCCCGATCACCCAGCGTGGGACGGAGCCGCCCCAGGGCAGGGCCACATGACGGTCGCGAAAGCGATTCCGTGCGGATTGACGCTCCGCCGCCACGACCGGCCCTGGAGCGGAAAGGTCGGCGTGCTCCGCCGCGGCGAGGAAGAATCGGTCGGCGGCCGGTGCCGACTCCACCCCCGGTCGAGGATCCGCCGAATCCTCCCTGCCTGCAACCGGATGCGGCACGGCGGCGCTTGCGTTCAGCAGCATTTCCCGCGTCACCACGGGGCGAACCGGCAGTAAGACCGGTTGCACGGTCGGCGGCCCCGCCTGCTCGCGGACTTCGTCGTGGTCTTCGGCGGACGGGGTTAACGGCGGGGTTTGCAGTTGCAGCCGGGCACGCCGTCCCAGCTTTTCGGCGGCGGCCAAGCGCGGATGCTCTCTTCCCGGCGGCGGCTCGGCGATCGCCGCAGTCGGGGATTCGCCCTCCGATCGGTCCCGGCTCGCCGGCTGCTCCGTGAGGGACGGCTCGGGCGTCCCGGCTTCGGGGACATCGGGGGGAGAAAGCGCGCGGTCGAGGCGGCGGTCCGTGCCCAGGGAGGCGGGCGACTCCAAGAAGTCCCGCCACTGCCGCACGCTCCGCGGGTTCAGGCCGGTCTCGCGCCGCAATTCCACCTCCGCCCGGCAATCGGTGTCCGGGACCTCGGCGTGAATTCGCCAGCGTCCGTCGGTGGGGCATTGGAAGGTGACGCGAATGGGCCGACCCTTGGGCAGGTCCGGGGGCAGGCCGCCGATCACGACCTCGCCCAGGGGAACGATCTCCCCGCCCGGTGTCCCGCTCCCCTCCCAAATCCGGAACGCGATGGAGCGCTGGCCGTCGCGCTCCGTGCAAAAGACCTTCTCGACCTCGACCGGGAGGACGGTTTCGGGGGGGACGATGGGGACGGGCCGGGGCGTCCCGTCGCGGGGGTCGCGGGTCTCCACCCAGAGGCCCTGCGACGCGGTTTCGCGAATCCGCCAGCCCGCCGCCTCGTCCCCCGTCAGCAACCCCCGGCGGAGCCATTCGGCGAAGACGGCGGCGCCGCGGGCGACGGCTTCGTCGGGCGGGAACGGTCGCAGCAAGGGTTTGCCCGACAGTCGCTCCAGCATCTCGGCGACGGCGGGCATGCGAACCGCCCCGCCCACCGCCAGCACCCCGTCCAGGTCTTCCCAGCCGATGCCGGTCCGATCCAAAAGCCGCTCCGTCAGCGTCCGCGTGCGGTGGAGCAAGTCGGCGGAGATGTCCTCGAACTCTTCGCGGTCGAGCACGGTCTGAAAGCTCCGCCCGGCCAATTCGATCAGCACGGTCGTTCGCCGTCGAGAGGAGAGGGCGTGCTTGGCCTCCACGGCGGCCGGGTATACCCGCGACCAGACCGAGGCGTCATAGCGGGGGTCGGGCAGCCCCTGGGGGGCCAGCTTGTCGGCCAGCCATTCCACCAGGCGGACATCCCAGTCGTAGCCGCCCAATTGAATCTCGGCGTCGGCGGCGATGGTGCGGCAGCCGCCGGGCTTGAGCCGCATGACGGCCGCCTTGAAAGCGGCGGCCCCCAGGTCGTACACCAGGAGCCGCGAGGGTGGGAAGTCGCCCCGTGGGTCGAGCCGGCCCAGGGACTCGGCCAAGGCCAGGACGGCGGCCGTCGGTTCGTTCACCAAGCCCAGGCACTGCCAGCCGGCGATCTCCATGGCGTCGGCGGCGGCCTTGCGTCGGGCATCGTCGAAATACCAGGGGACGGCGGCGGCCGCGGGGACCGCCCCGCCCGTCTCCCGCTCCGCGTCCTCCCGCAATTTGCGGAGCACGCAGGCCAGGATGACCTCCGGGGGAAGCCGTCGCCCGCGAATCGACCGGCTGTACCAGCTCGCCCCCAGTTCGCGTTTGATCCATGGGGCGGTCTCGTCGGGGAAGAGGAGTGCGGATCGGGCGGCCTCTTCGCCCACCAGGATTTCCCCCTCCGCCAGGCGAACCACGGTGGGCGTGAAGCAGCGGCCCAGCGGGTCGGGGACCATCCGCGTGCGCCCGTCGGTCGTCCAGACGGCCGCGGCCGAGTTTCCCGCTCCGATGTCGATGCCTGCCGCGGTGGCCGAGATCATGAACGCAAAGCAAAAAGAGACCCGTTCACGCGCCTGCTCGGTGTGTTATCGGAACGCGGAGGCTGTTTTTGAAACGCGGAGGGCGCGGAGGGCGCGGAGAAAGTAGAACGAGAGGAAGAAGAATTCGCGCCCGCAACTCAGCCTTTTCTCCGTCTCTGCGTTCTCTGCGTTTCCATCGTTTCCTTCCCGCCTGCGTTCTCTGCGTTTCCAGCCTTTCATTCCGTCTAGCCGTCCCTGGGTGGCTGGGGTCGCAGCGGAGCGAAGCCCCCAGCCGTAAACGCGCTGGATCGGCCGACAACGAATGCACGACTTCGCCGCCTGCGGGGATCTCATCGGCCCCTACGCGCAGGCGGCCCCTCAGCTTGTGTGTAACAACGCGCGGCCGGCCCGCGCCGTCTTGCACGAGACCTCCCAGGCCGGCCTCCTTGAGCATAGCATGATAGGCGAGAGATGACCAACGTCGGCGGGACGGGCGGGGATCGCCGAATCGCCGACCGGTCTGCAAGCCGGGCAAATTCGTCGCCCACGGGCCAGCCTCACCCCCTCCCAGGGACTAGATCGGTGCCGACCGCGGGGGTTTTGGCGAAAGAAACAGAGGCCGTTCGGCCGAATAATGGTCAAAATCGGATTTTGCCTCTTGCCAGGGTGCCGCGCGTGGATTACATTACATGACGATTTAGCGTTCGATCGGTCCGAGCCGCTGTGGTCTCGGGGTCGGACGACGGTTTTTCGGCGGTTTTGTGGCGTTTGGGCAAAACGCGAGGTCTTCAGCGTCACTCGAATCTCCAAGTCCCACCGTTCCTTCGGGACGGAGCTGCCTTGGAAGATCGGAATCGCCGAATCTCGAAGTTCTGCCGTCAACCCGCGAGACCGACCGAAAGCGTGAAGGTGCGGGCAAAGACCCGCGAGTGTTTTTCGAGGAGTGGCTTGTGATGGCCGAGGGTGTGATTAAGAAGTTGGTTGTGGACCGTGGCTTTGGTTTTATCCAGGCGACGTCCGGGGGCTCCATGCGGAAGTCGGATGTATTCTTCCACTTCTCCGCAGTCCAGGGTTCTCGTTTCGAGGACCTGCATGAAGGTCAGGATGTGGAATTCGAGATCGGTTCGGATTCCCCCGGCCAGGGTCGCGGCAAGGGTCCTCGCGCGGTAAGCGTGCGAGCTCGCTGAACGGGCGGCCGGGTCACCGGCGCCCCTCCGCCGTCCGAACGCGTTCTAGTTGAATTTCCATCCGATTCGAACCCTCGGTAAGGCGAGCGCTGCTTCGCTTCCAAGAGACGTATCCGGGCGATGAAGGCTTAAAACGAGATTCGGCGGCGAATCGTTATCAGCACAAACAAGGTTCCGGGCGAAGGTTGACCCCGTCGTCCGGAACTTTCGTTTCTTGGCCGTCGCAAGGGCAACTTCGGCGGTGGAATCGCACGACAGGACTCGAGCCGTTGGCGTAAGCCGGCGGTGGGAACAGCGCGAAGAGGGTCTGCTGGGGGCTCCGCTTCGCTACGACCCCAGCCACCCGGCGTCACCCCTCCAGCGCTACGACCCCAGGCACCCGGCGCGTTACGTTTTCGTTCTGCACAAGTTTCTCGAGCCGTCGGCTTACGCCGGCTGTTCGGGATTTTGTGCGCCGCGGAATTGCATTCGACTATTCCGGGAGATAACAATTAAGGCAAGGTTGCGACGCCCGACGACGCTCCCCCACGCATTCTTTCCCGCCTCGGCGAAATCGTCTCGGTAAGTTCCATGAACCTCTTGGCCGAAAAACGGACGGTGTTCACGGCATCGCTGGTGATGACGGCCCTGGTGCTGGGAAGTGCCGGCGGCGGCTACGCGGTCTGGCAATTCTGGCAGCGTCAAGTCACGGACGCGGAGTTCCTCCGCCGCTCGCTATCGCGGCTGGAAGCCTCCGGCGAGGCGGCGACGAGCAAGCGCGAATCGCCCCCGGCTTTGATTCGGGTCGGCTCGGTGGAGCAAAAGTCGCTGCAACCGGCGCGGGCCATCGTGGGACGCTTGACGGAGATTCGCAAGGTCGTGACGGCCGCGGAGGCGACCGGCAAGATCATCCACATGCCGATCGAGGAGGGAACCGAAGTCGTGGGCGGAGAGACGCTGCTGGCCGAAATCGACGAGGTCTGGTCCCGGCTGGCCCTGCGGCAGAGCGAGGCGCAGAAGGCGTCCATCGAGGCCCAATTGCGATTCCAGGAGCGGGAATGGGAGCGGGTGGAGAGCCTCCACGCCGCGAACGCGACCACGGAAAGCGAACTGGAGCGGGTACGGGCCGCCGTGGACGAGCTGAAAGCCCGCCTGGCCGAGACGGAAGCGGTCATCGCCGAGCAAGAGGAGCGTTTGGCCCGGGCCAAGGTGATCGCTCCTTTCGACGGCGTGGTGGTGGCCAAGCACGCCGAATTGGGCGGCTACGTGACGCCCGGCACGCCCGTCGCGGAGATCGTGTCCCGCGGGGAAATCGACGCCCGGATCATGATCCCCGAGTCCGCAGTGGAGTTGATCGCCGTGGGTCAACCCTTGAAGATTCTGGTGGATCCGCTGGGCGAGGAATTCGAGGGAACGGTGGTTTCGCTGACGCCGTACGGTCCGGGGGCCTCGCGGACGTTTCCCGTCCGGGTACGCCTGGACGATCACGGCGGCCGGTTGAAGGTGGGTATGAGCGTGACGGCCTGGGTGCCCGTCGCCGTGCAGCGGGAAGCCTTGGTGGTCCATCGCGACGCGGTGCTGATTCGCCCCGACGAGTCGTTGGTGTGGGTGGCGGTGCCGGAGGGGTCGGGCGATTCGGCCAAGGTCTTCCCGGTACCCGTCACCGTGACGGCCCAAACCCGCGACGAATTCGCCGTGGAGCCTGAGACGGAAGCCGGCCGGCGGTTGCTGGTCGCCGGGGCCAAGGTCGTGATCGAGGGGGCCGAGCGGTTGTCGGGCGAGTCGCAGCGGGTGCGGATGCTCTCGCTCTCGGGGGAGGAATCGCTCGGCGGCGCGGACCGCGCCGCGGGCGCGGCGCCCGCGGCGGCGGGGGACGCTCTCGCCCTTGCTCCGCGGTAGGGAGGGATGCGGCTTGGACTTCATCCGATTCTCCATCCAGAACCCGGTCAAAGTGGCGGTGGGGGTGATCTTGATCATCCTCTTCGGCCTGCTGGCGATCCGGGCGGTGCCGGTGCAGCTCATCCCCGATGTGGATCGGCCGCTGGTCTCGGTCAGTACGGTGTGGCCCGGCCGAAGCCCCGAAGAGATCGAAAAGACGATCCTGATCGAGCAGGAAGAGAAGCTGAAGACGCTCCCCGGCCTGTACAAGATGTATTCGTCGGCGGAGTTGGGTCGGGGGTTCATCACGCTGGAGTTTCAAGTCGGATTCGACATGAGCCGGGCCTTGCAAGAGACGGCCGCCCGGCTCGACGAAGTGCGGGCCTATCCGGAGGACGTGGAGCGTCCGGTGATTCGGGCGGCCGATTCGGCCAGCGACGACGCCATCGCCTACTGCCTGATCCAGGCGGAGGACCCGACCTTCGAGATGGCCCTCTTCTACGACTACGCCGACCGCTTCGTCAAACCGGCGATGGAGCGCATCCCGGGCGTGGCGGAAGTCACGATCCACGGCGGGCGACAGCAGCAAGTCCGCGTGCGATTCGATCCCCAGGCGCTGGCCCAGCGCGGCATTACGGTGGAGGAGTTCCGGGCGGCCCTGCGGTCCGACAACATCAACGAATCGGCGGGCGACATCGCCGCCGGCAGGCAGGAGGTCCGCGTCCGGGTGATCGGCCAGTTCGATTCCTTGGAGCCTCTGACGCAAACCATTATCAAATACGACGAACAGGGCGTGCCCATTCGCGTGGCGGACGTGGCCGACGTCAGCCTGGAGCTGGAGAAGCGGGTCTCTTTCAACCAGAGCAAGGGCAAGACCTCCCTGTCCTTGTTCATCAAACGAGAGGTGGGCAGCAACGTCGTCGAAATCATGAAGCACGTCCGCCGTTTGATCGACGAGATGAACGGCCCGGGGGGCGTGATGCGGGCGTTCCGCAACGACCGCTACGGCATCCGTATGCGGTTGGTGTTCGACGACACCTACTACATCGATCGCGCCGTGGGGTTGGTGCAAAACAACCTCTGGCTGGGCGGCGGCCTGGCGGCCTTGGTGCTGCTGCTCTTCCTCCGCAGTCCGCGGGCGACGATCATCATCGCCCTGGCCATTCCCATCTCCGTGATCGGCACCTTCGTCGTGATGGCCTTGACCGGCCGGAACATCAACGTGATCTCGTTGGCCGGGCTGAGCTTCGCCGTGGGCATGGTGGTCGATAACGCCATCGTGGTGCTGGAGAACATCGACCGGCACCTGGCGATGGGCGAGCGTCCCGCGGCGGCCGCCTATCAGGCCGCACGCGAAGTCTGGGGCGCCATCC
This sequence comes from Thermogutta sp., assembly GCA_012798155.1. GTDB lineage: Bacteria > Planctomycetota > Planctomycetia > Pirellulales > Thermoguttaceae > Thermogutta. The sequence continues at coordinate 6,894 of JAAZNR010000091.1, forward strand.
TCTCCTCCACCTTGACCACGGTGGCCGTCTTCGCCCCCGTGCTGACGATCCGGGAGGAGAGCGGGCAGCTCTTCTACGACATCGCCCTGGCGATCTCCGCCGCCGTGCTGCTCTCGCTCCTGGTCTCGATCAGCGTCATCCCCTCCGCCGGGGCGCGGTTTTTGGTGCACCGGGAAGCGGCGGGCGGTCCGTTGCGCCGGGCGGCGCGATCGCTGTTCGGCCTGGCCCCCTTATCGGCTTGGCTCTGCCGCGCCTTCGCCCACGCAATCTACTTGGCGACCATCCGCACGCCGGCCGGCATCTGGTTGCGGACCATGATCGTGGTCCTGATGGCGGGCGCGGCGATCGGCTTGAGCTACTTTCTGATCCTGCCGGCCAGCTACCTGCCGGACGGTAACAAGAACTTCACCTTCGGCGAGGTCTTCACGCCGCCCGCCTACTCCATCGAACAGAACATCCTGCTGGGCGAGCGGATCGAAGCCGCCGTGCGACCGTATTGGGAGGCGAAGAACAGCGCCGAGGCCACGGCCGTCGCCCCCTTGACGGATCCCCAGACCGGCAAGCCCATCACTAACGTGGCCCCCCTCAAGGACTTCTACTTCATCGTCTCGCGGGGCAGACTCTTCATGAACGCCACCAGCGCCGACCCGGAGAACGTGCGGCCGGTGCGAGCCATCCTGGGCCGGGCCATCAACGGCATCCCGGGCGTGCGGGGATACGCCTCGCAGCGCTCCATCTTCGGCCGCAACGCCGGCAACTCCAATTCGGTCATGGTCGAAGTGGTGGGCAACGACTTGGAGACGCTGAAGGCCGGGGCGGCCCATCTCCAAACCAAACTGTGGCGGGAATTCACCCCCTTCGCCGTGCGGAGCGATCCCCGCACCTTCGCCGAGGCCGGACCGGAGTTGCAAATAATCGTGGATCAAGTCCGCGCCAAGGAGCTGGGACTGAACGTCAACGCCTTGGCCGCCGCCGCACGCGCCATGGTGGACGGTATCCTGGCCGGCGACTTCAATTATGAGGGCGACAATATCGACCTGATCTTGATCCGCGACCCGCAGCTCCCCCTTTCCCCCGAGGAACTCGCCGACCTGCCGATCGCCGTCGCCGAGAAGGACGGCAACCGCCTCGTCCTCCCCCTGGGCGAGGTGGTCCGCTTCCTCCGCGCCGACGCTTCGCAGTCGATCCGGCGGGCGGAGCAGCGGCGGGCCGTGGCCTTCACCGTCAATCCCCCGCCCGAGGTCGCCCTGGAAGAGGCCCAAAACCGCATCCAGGAACTGGTCGAAGAGTCCCGCCGCGAGGGCGGCATGGCCGCCGACGTGCATGTCACCATGTCCGGGAATGCCGACAAATTGACGCAGGTCCGTACCGCGCTGTTGGGGCGCTGGACGGGCTGGAACTACGAGTCCCTGATGAGCGTGGTCTTCAGCCGGTTCTTCCTGGCCTTGCTCATCAGCTACCTGCTGATGGCCGCCCTCTTCGAGAGCTTTCTCTATCCTTTCGTCATCATGTTCAGCGTGCCCCTGGCCACGTTGGGCGGTTTCATCGGGCTGCGGCTGGTCCGCTACCTGGAGCCGAGCCAGCAGCTCGATACCCTGACCATGCTCGGTTTTGTCATCCTGATCGGCGTGGTCGTGAACAACGCCATCCTGCTCGTGCATCAAGCCCTCAACTTCATGCGCGGCATCGGCGAGGGCGAAACGCAGTCCTTCGAGCCGTTGCCGCCGCGGGAGGCCATCCGCCAGTCGGTCCAAACGCGCATCCGGCCGATCTTCATGACGACCGCCACCAGCGTCTTCGGCATGTTGCCGCTCGTCCTGTCCCCCGGCCCGGGAAGCGAGCTGTACCGCGGCCTGGGCGCCGTGGTGGTCGGCGGTCTGACCTGCTCGACGCTGTTCACGTTGGTGCTGGTGCCGCTCCTCTTCAGCCTGACCATGGACGCCAAGCAGGCGGTGGCCGGGTGGTTTTCGCGGAGGAAAGGCCGGGCGGCCGAGGAATCCGGCCCGGCGACCCGCCCTCAACCCGCCGCGGAAGAGGCCCCGGAGCCGGCGACCGTCTGAGACGATGCGGCGCTTCATGCACCACGCACCCCACCCGCCGGCTGGGTGGCCTGGGTCCAAGCGGAGCGAAGCCCCCAGTCGGCCCGTTTCGCGGTGCTTCCACCCGCCGGCTTGCAACGGTGGATCGTGTTTCGGCTCGATTCCACCGCCGGCTTACGCCGCCGGTTCGGTTCGCGCTGTGGATATCGTGTTGCGTGATTCGGCGGGTGGCCGGGGTCGTGGCGTAGCGCAGCCCCCAGTCGCCCGTGTCCGCCGGACTTTTTCCTTGCACGGGCGGGGCCTCTCCCGCATACTAATCGTTAGCGAGTGCTTCCCATGGCCGTGATCTGTCCCCGGTGTGGTGCCGCCTACGACATCACGCTGTTCCAGTTCGGGCGTTGCGTGCAATGCGAGTGCGGCGGTTGGCTGGACTTGCAGTCGGGCCATACCTTGCCGCACCGTACCCCAGCCGAAGGAGACTTTCCGATGGCCGAGATCCCCGTGGGAAAGGTGTCGCACTACTTCAGCCACTTGCACGTGGCGGCGGTGGAATTGACCGAAGGCAGCCTGTCGGTGGGCGACGTGATCCATATCAAGGGCCACAGCACCGACTTCGTCCAGCCCGTCACTTCGATCCAGGTCGAGCACCAATCGGTACAAACCGCCGGACCGGGGCAATCGGTGGGAATTGAAGTCCGGGACCATGCCCGAGAGCACGACGTCGTCTACAAGGTCGTCGCCGATTGACCGGTCCGAGGCGGGCTGGGAGGAACTCGCCCGCGGCGCGCTCGCCGATTGGCCCGACTATGAACTGCTGGATTTCGGCGAAGGGCGCCGGCTGGAGCGCTTCGGGCCGTGGATCACGGATCGGCCCGCCGCCGCGGCCGCGCAGCCCAAAGCGGATCCCGCCCGGTGGAGCCTGGCGCACGCACGGTATGAGGGATCGCGGGGCGGGGAGGGCGTCTGGCGCCGGCATGAGGCCCTGCCCGACGCCTGGAACGTCGCCTGGCGCGGCCTGCGATTCGAGTTGAAGCTCAGCCCGTCCGGCCAGGTGGGCTTGTTTCCCGAGCACGCCGCGGATTGGGCGGTTACCCAATCCCTGTTGCGGTCCGCGGCGGGCAAACGCATCTTGAACCTTTTCGCCTACACAGGCGGGGCAACGCTGGCCGCCGCCCAGGCCGGGGCCGAAGTCTCCCACGTCGATGCCGCCCGAAACATGGTCGCCTGGGCCGCCCGCAACGCCGAACTCTCCGGCCTCCGCCGGGCCGCCGTCCACTGGATCGTGGAAGACGCCGGGAAGTTCGTGCGCCGGGAATTGCGGCGCGGCAACGCATATTTCGGCATCCTGCTCGATCCGCCGTCTTACGGTCACGGACCGCGGGGCGAATCCTTCCAATTCGCGCGGCATATCTCCGCGCTGCTGCAAGGCTGTCTGGACCTGCTCGACGACGAGGGCTTTCTGCTCTTCACCAGCCACACGCCGGGCTTCGGACCGCGGCGGCTGACCGGCCTGCTGCACGACCTCCGCCCGCGGCTCTGGCAGACCGGCCGCGTCCGCGTGAAGACCCTGGAGATCCCCGCCGCGACGGGCCGGGCACTGCCCTGCGGAACGCTCGTCGCCTGGTGGTCCGACCGCTGCGAAGAACGACTTTCGCCCCGGTCCGTCGATCCCTGACGGAGACGGCCGCGATCGGGCCGGGACCTCCCGCTACCCGCATCGTGCGGAAGTCGGGTTGCTCGATCCGAATCCGCGAGTTTATAATGTTCTCTGTGCAAGCGATCGAGGGATCGCCCCTGCGCAACCAAGGGTGCGGCGTTCGGACCGGGATGTTCGAGCCGCAGGGCGTGGAATGGTCGGGCCGCCATTCGGAATCTCCGCCCCTGCGCGAAGCCCCGAGACCGATCATGGCCGACCAACGGACGCACAAATCCAAAGCCGCCCCCACCCCCTCGCCGCAGGCTTCTTCCCAGGCTCCCGAACCTTCGCCGCAAACGCCGCCGCCCGAGCCGATAGGCGGTTGCCTGCTGCGGCTCTATTGGATGATCGGCGGCTTTCTCATCGCGGTCTTGTGCGGCGTCTCCGTGGTCAGTCATCAGGGCGGATTCTCCGCCGTGGACGTGATCTATTGGGCGGCCGTCCTGGGCATTCCCCTCGCGCGGTACGTGGATATGACGAAATTCGCCGGGCGGCGAGCGGACGGCGAGCCGACGACCCTCGCCGATTGGCGGCGCTTCAGCCTGGCCGTCGTCATCGCCGGCATCGTCGCCTGGGCGCTGATCCACTGGATGCGATTGCAAGGCCTGCTGTAGTCGCCGCAGGGGGGCCACTGTCGGCTCGTCCCGGCGGCTCGCGTTCGATTGCGCTATAACACCGCCGGCTTACGCCGGCGGCTCGCGATTGCGTTTTCGCCGGGGTGGCTGGGGTCGAAGCGCAAGCGGAGCCCCCAGACAGCCGTTTTCACCCCGCATCCACCGCCGCTTGTCCCGGCGGCTCTGGAATTCACCAACCGTTTTCCCTTGGAGCCTCCGGCGTAAGCCGGAGGTGAATCCTGGGTAGCGCCGAAACACCGCCGGCTTGTCCCGGCGGCTCCGACGTTTTGCCGCCGCAGGCTCACCGTGAGCCGCCGGCCTGGGGCGCGTCTTCCAGCTCAAACTTGTACTCGTTCCTCTTGCCCGCTTCCACCGTCACCTTCAGCGGACTGGTGCTTGAAAGTTTGTAGATGGGCGGAAGGAGGTCCTTGCTCGTCATCACGTCTTCGACGCCGCCCTCAGGCTTGGGGACTTTCTCGCCCGTGGGAACAAGCTCCGTTTTGCTGATCGCAACGACGTAATCCCCCGGCACGGCCCCCGTCTTGTTTCCCGTCAACAACTCGAATTCGCCGGCGGCGTTAGTTTGCCCCACCGCCGGCAGACCCTTCCCCTCCTGCACGGGGCTAAACATCACCGTCGCCTGCTCCACAGGCTGCCCGCGGTAAATAACCACTCCCTTCACCTGTGTCGTCGAGGGGCCGGAATCCCCACATCCCGCCAGCCCGATCAGCGCCGCCGAGACCAACGCCGCAAATGTCACGTGTTTCACGACAAAGACCTCCCTTTTGGGTTTGGCGAACAAGAAGGCGCAAGGCGACCCCGCCATGAGATCGCTCTTGCGCGGCCTGGTTATCAGGCATCAACAACCGCCCGGCAGGCCTTGATGCCGCGATCCCCCTTCCCGCCTCCTGTCGGCGAGGAAGGCCCTCGGACCGCATCACGGGATACTAACCGATTCGCCGGAGGCTCGCGTCCCCAAGGCACCCCAAACCCCGTACGTGGACGGCCCCGTAAACTGGTGCGGTTCGTTCGGCAGGAATCCCGGAAGACCTTCGCCCAGCTTCAGGTTCGGATTGCCGGCATCGATCGTCTCGCTGATGAATCGCACGGAACCGTCGACGAAGGCCACGTTCACGCCCCCCGGGTGATAGCTCGAAGCCGTGATCAACTCCTCACGCTCATTAGCTCCGCATGACGGGGCGTTGGGTGGGAGGCACGTGAAAAACACGCCATATCGATTACGCGAATCGCCCCACCGCCGGGCCTTATTATTGGCCGTGGGAGTTAGCAGCATAGTCGCCGAGTATCGCCGGCCCAAGCACACGGCCGGCGCCTCCCGCACCGCGGTGACACCCGTCGCCACCCCGGACTTGACATCCGTGTCGCCCGCAATCGAATCCTGATTGCCGGCGCACGTTTCCGAGATGAACGCCGTATTGCTGGTCCCGTCCGTGACCCCGCCCATGTCGATGACGACCCACCGGCCCGGCCCGAAGAGTCCCCGGGTTTCTCGCCAAGTGTCGCCCACCGCGACGTCGCCCCGATTGCCCACGTAGTTCGCGCAGCCCAGGACGTTGGTCCTTTGGGAGGTATTGGCTCGCGAATCGGACGGGCAGACATACGCGGGGATGTAGGTCTCGAACGGGTTCGCCGTTCCATCCATCATGTTGTCCGTGCCCCAGACGAGGGGGATGTTGCACTGCCCATCGCCTGTGAGCCATTGATAGGGCCTCATCGCGGCCGCGGCCGAGCAATAGCCCGTGATTCGATCGAAGAGCGGACGCTGCTCGATGTACGGCAACAGCGTGACCCGGAAGGAATACACGTCCA
>JAAZNR010000754.1 GCA_012798155.1 Thermogutta sp.
GAACCGATCGCGACGTCGGCCGGCGGTTTTCCCGGAGGGTCCATGGCGGCAATCAACTCCGGGATTTTCTCCGGCGGGTGACTGAAGTCCGCATCCATGTTGAGGATATATCGGTAACCCTGCTCGATCCCCGTTCGCAGGGCCAGCAGCGTCGCGGTCCCCAGCCCCAGCTTGCCCTCGCGGTGGATGCAGCTCAGCCGCTCGTCTTGCGCCGCGTAGTCATCGCACCACCGGCCGGTCCCATCCGGGGAATTGTCGTCGATCACCAGGATGCGGACCGACGGGGCGACGGAGAAGATCGCCTCCACCAGTTGCGGGAGATTTTCCCGCTCGTTGTAGGTGGCAACGGTGACGAGCGTTTCCGCGGCTTGCATCGATTATCGACCCTCGGCGAGGAGCGCCGTCATCCCCGGAGTCGCGGCCGCCGGTCCGCCGGGCAGAGCGACTCATCTCCGCCGGCTGCCATTTTCCACTGAAATCGCGGGGGCGACAAGGCGGGCGTTTCGAGCCGTTCAAGCCGCGCGAGCTTCTACCGCGGAACCGGCGGTGTCGTGTCGTTCGGTGACGGTGCCGCGGCGGACGGGGTTCGGGCTTGGCGCCGCATGGCCGCCAAGTTGGAATGGGGAACTTCCAGGGCAGTGGCGTCCATCGCGCCGGATTGCACGGCGGCTTCCATGAGTTTGATGCCCTCTTCGGTCAATTCGACGGCTTTGGACGCCTGATTCGATTCCCAGTACGAGACGCCCATGCTGACGAAGGTCTCTCCCAACCTCCCGGCGGACAGTCCCGTGGTTCCGGCAGCCGCTTTTTGCAGCATCGGAACCGCTTTGTCGAAGAGCTGCACGGCGGCCTGGTGATCCTGCTTGGCGATGGCGTGGATGGCCCCCAGCCGGAAGTAAAGGCGTCCCATCAGGTAGTAGTCGCCTTGTTGCAACGTCCGGGAGGTTTGACCGGACTCCAGCAACTCGGCGGCTTCCAAACCGTATTGCAGGGCCAGGTCGTGCTCTCCCCGGATTTGAAAGCACTGCACCGCGTCGTAGAGCGCCACCCCAATATCCCACTGGATTTGCAGGCGCCGAACGCCGCCGGCTTCGGCCAAGGCGGAGGGCGCGGCCTCCTCCAGGCGGGCAATCCACGGCTGGGGATCCAGGCCGCTTGGCACGCCCACCGAGGCACTCAAGGCCGCGGCCGCCACCCGGATGCGTAACAGCGGCGAGCCGCCTTCCTCGGCAAGCTCGTCGGCGGCCGTCCCGGCACGCTCCAGCCAACGCGGCACGACGATCTCCTTTTGCTCCCACGGTCCCCAGGCGATGGCGCGAGCCGCGCCGATGTGGGCATCCACGAGAACCTCCTTGGCCGCCAGGCGGTAGGCCGGATGAGGATCGGACGCGATGGGATGCGCGATCTTCACCGCCTCGATGTAGTATTCCACGGCCCGCTTATAGTCCGGGGGATCGGCGTTGGCGTTCAAGTCGCCCAGCGCGCACACGGCGCGGGCCTTGATGTGCGGGCGATTCTCCGCCGCGGCCGCCACGGTCTGCAATTCCCGCAGGGCGGCCTCCCGCTCACCCGTGGTTGCCAGCAGTTGAGCCAGACTCAGCCGGTATTGGGGATCATTGGGGGCCAAAGCCACGGCCTGCTTCGCCTCGCTCAGGCCGGTAGTCGGAGACCCCAGCAACATGTAGCTCCTGGCCAAGAGCCAATGGGCCCGAGCGTGATTGGGATCCAATCGCAAAGCCACCCGTAAGTCTTTCTCCGCGGATTCGGGATCGTCCTCCAGGAACGTCTCCGCGCGGAGCACGAAGGGTTCAGCCGAGATCGGGTCGAGCACGATCTGCGTCACCGACATGGAAGCTTTGCCCGCCGTGCCGGATGGGGCAAAGCCGAACAGCACGCCCTTTTCAGGAAAGGCTTGGCCGATCACCATCCCCTGCGGATCGGAGACCAAGACCGGCCGGACATTGGACAA
>JAAZNR010000092.1 GCA_012798155.1 Thermogutta sp.
GAAATCGAGAATCGGCGGGCGGAGCTGCTGAATCCCGTGACGCAATCGGGGGAACTACCGCACCTCGCGGCCGAACGCCGACGACTCCGGCAAGAGCTGGAAAACGCATCGCTTGCCACGGAAGAGTACGCGCGATTGCGGTCGGCGCGGGATGAATTGCAAGGGGCCAAGGCGGCGGAGGAGGCTGCCGCCGAGGAATTGGCGCGACGATTGGAGACGCTGCGGACGCTCGACGCCTTGGCGCCGCAGCGCGAGCGTATTCAGGAGTTACAGTCTCTCGTCGCGGCCGACCCGCCATCGGAGACTTCGGTACAGGATTGCCTGGCGAAGGCCCGGCGAGAGCGGAAGATGCTGCTGCGCCTTCGCAATCGCGTCCGCGCCCTGGCGGAACGTTGTCGGGAACTGGACCGTGCGTTGAGTGAGATTTTACCGCGGCCCGCCTTGCTTGCCATCGCGCCGGCGGTGGAGGGAATGCGGTTGAACCTGCCAGCCATCCGCCAATGGCTCGAGGAGGCCGAGGCGTGCCGCCGGGAAATGGCCGAATCGGCCGAAAAACGGCGTGCCGTCGAAGCCGAACTGTTCGCCGAATTCAATTGCGGTAGGGCCTTTCGCGAAGGGGACGTTCAGCCTGGAGACCCCGGCGAATCCCGCCCCATCATGGCACGCCGGGAACTCGATCCGGCGTTGATACGGCGCGCGGGACGTTTTTGGCGGGATGTTCGCGGCCTGGTAGTTCGGGATCGCGAAGCGAAGCGGCGTCTCCAGACGTTACGGGTCGAGCAGGAGAAGATCGCCGCGGGTTTGCGCGAGCGCTCGGGCGGTATCGGCCCGGAGGAAGTGGCACGCGAAATTCAACTGCTGGGCGAGCGCCTCGCCAAGCTGCGACGCCTCGAACAAATTCGTGTCCGGGCGCGGGAAGTCGAGGAGCACCGCGAGTCGGCTCGGCGCGAGCTGCTGCAATGCCTGCCCGAGGAATTGACGCTTCAACAAAGCGGCGCCTTGGGAGTCGTTTTCGTGGCCGGGCTATCTTTGGCCTTGGCAACCGTATTGGGCGCGGTGGGCGTGCCGGGATTCAGCGGGTTGGGCTGGATCTGGGGACTTCTGGGAGGGGCGGCGGCGGCGACGGTGCCGACCGTACGATCGCGGCTGCTGGCACAAGCCGCCAGGGCGCGTGCCGAAGCGATGCGACGGCTGGAGACGGTGGAAGGCGAATTGCGTGGGTTGAAGTCCGAAGAGGTGCGGCTGGAGGCGGAATCGGCGCCCCTTCCCGAACGATCGACAGAGGCCGCCGCCGGTGCCGAAAAGCGTCTGAGAGAGCTTCAGGATTTGCAGGTTTGGATTGACGAACAGCGTGCCGCGGAGCAGGCCGTCGCGAAATGTTTAGAGGAGCGGCGAGCCGTTCGCCGACGGCTTCGCCGCGCGATGCGGAAGTGGCGGGAGTTTTGGAGAGATGCCGGGTTTGCCGGGGCTCCGTCGCCGCTCCGCCGGCCGCTCTGGCGGCGCCGGCTCCAGGAACGGCTGGAGTTGGACGCGAGAGAGGAGGAGAGCGCGAAGCGATTGCAGGCAGTGGTCGAACGTTTGGCCGCGGTGGAATCGCGGCTTGAAGAACTGGCACGCGAGGCCGCCGTTACGTTGCCCGACGGCTCACCGGAAGACAGAATCCGTTTCCTGTTGGGCCAGGTTGAAGCGGCGGCCGGTGCCCTGAGGGAGCGCCGAAAGATTCGCCGCGCCCAGGCTTCGGCCCGTCGGGGATTGCGGAAATACCGTGCGATCTCGGCAAAGAGCCGGGGTCGGCTGAGACGACTCTACCAGCGGTTCGGCGTGGCGGGCTATTCTCAGTTGAAGGCGAAGGTCGAGGAGGAAGGGCGGCAAGCGTCTTTACGAGAGGAGCTGACCCGGCTGAACGCTTTGTGGCAATCGACGGTGGAGGGTATTCACGATCCGGAACTGCGAGAGGCGGCGTCGCTCTCGCCGGCCGAGGTGCGGCAGACCATCCAGGCGCTGGAGAGTGAACTGGAGATGCGACGCAGCCGTTGTTCGGAGCTACTGCAGCGTCTCGGGCGAGTATCGGCCCAAGTCGAAAGCCTGGCGGCCGATCGCTCGGCGCAGTTTCGGGCCATGGAGTTGGCAAGCGTGGAATCGCAAGCCGCCCGCGCCGCGCGGGATTGGTGGATGTTGTCACTCGGGCAAAAGGTTTTGGATCGAGTCCGCCTCCGCTATCAGACCGAGCGTCAGCCCGCGATTCTCCAGGAAGCCTCGGAGTATTGGCGGCGGATGACCGGCGGTCGTTTTCGTCGCGTCTGGACCCCTCTCGAACAGCGGGTTCTCTTGGCGGAGGATCGCGAGGGGCGCAATTACAGCCTCGATCAGCTCTCGCGGGGCACGCGCGAGCAACTATTCTTGTGTTTGCGTTTGGCTTGGGCCTCGCATTTCGCCCGGCGATCCGAGCCGCTTCCGCTGGTCCTGGATGACGTGCTGGTGAACTTCGATCAGGCCCGCGCGGAATCGGCATGCGAGACCCTGATGGACTTCGCGGGCGAAGGGCGGCAAGTACTGCTTTTCACGTGCCATGATCACGTGGCCGGGCTTTTCGCCGCGGCGGGTGCGGCGGTCTGCCGATTGCAGGATCGGGGTTCCGAAGGGGCGCCGGAATACCGGGCCGCGATCGAGCGTGAATCTCAAGCCGCGGCCCTGGAGAAAGGCGTTCCCTATTCACAATCGCGAAAGAAACGGCCGGGGAAGAGTCGGCCCACCAATGGTGCGGCCGGGACACCGACGAAAGAAAAGGAAGCCCCGCACGATGCGGCCGTGCCGGGGGAAGAGAGCGGGCGGTCCGGGATGCCACGGCAACGTCCCTCCCAAGGGGAAACGGAGGACTGGTTTGCCGTTCCCGAGCCTTATCCGGTCAGCGGCGCGGCGAGTTCGGGGGAACATCGACCCGGCCGACGATCCTCGCGACTCCCAGGCCGCCGGAATCGAGCCGCATGAGGCCGCCCGGGCCGAATCCGTACCCGAAGTGTGCGGGATGATTATTGGTCAAAAACCGCGGAAACGGAGGAATCCGTGCTCCAGACGACGCCGCTTTGCTGGGAGGCCTCGGCCCTTCCGATGACCCACGATTCCACTCCCGCGGCGGCGAGTTGCTTGCGGATGCTGGCGGCGTAGAAGGGGCTGACGATGAGGATCATGCCGATGCCCATGTTGAATACCTGCTCCATCTCCGCGTCGTCGATGTCACCCAGCCTTTGAAGCCAAGGGAAGATCGGCGGCACCGGCCAGCCGTGTCGATCGAGCACGATCCGGATTCCCGACGGTACGATCCGGGCAAGGTTCTCTCGAATGCCCCCGCCGGTGATGTGAGCAATGCCGTGGACGACGCTTTTTACGGCGTAATACCGCAGGATTCCGCGGACGGGCTTGACGTAAATGCGCGTCGGCGTCAGCAGGGCCTGGCCGACCTTCATTCCCAATTCTTCCACCCGGTCCTCCACGGATAGTCCGGCGATTTCGAATACCACTTTGCGTGCCAGACTGTATCCGTTGGAGTGGAGGCCGGTGGAGGCCAATCCGATAACGGAATCGCCGGACGCGACGGCTTTTCCGTTGATGATGTTCTTGCTCTCGACGACGCCCACGCAGAAGCCGGCCAGGTCGAAATCGCCGGGCTGATAGATGTCCGGGAGGATCGCGGTCTCGCCCCCCAGGAGCGCGCATTGGGCCTCCAGGCAACCGGCGACGACCCCTTCCAGAAGCTCCGCTAAGAGCGGCGGATCATCCTTGGGCATCGCCACATAATCGAGAAAGAACAACGGCTCGGCGCCGCAGCACAGGGCATCGTTGACGGACATGGCCACCAAGTCGATGCCCACCGTACGATACACCCCCATCGCGGAGGCCACTTTCAGCTTGGTGCCGACGCCGTCCGTGCAGGCCGCCAACACGGGATCGACGTAATTGCGGGCAAACAACGGCCCGGGAAAATCCAGGCGGCAAAGGCCGGCGAATCCCTGCGGCAAGTCGATGACTCGGGCGCACTTGGTCTTTGCCAACAACCCGGGAATCCGAGCCATCGCCTGGCGGTAGAGATCGAGATCCACCCCTGCCGACTTGTAGGTTGCTTTTGCCATAACCGAGACCGATGTCGCCGGCGCTACGGTGCGGTTCCGTAAGAGCCGGTCAGCACGAGAAAGTAAGCGGCCAAGCGACGGAACCGATCCCAGCGGGGAACACCATCGGCCGGAGGTCCGTGCGCAAATCCGTTGGTACTTGCGGAAATGTTGTGTAAACCGGAACTACATTCGTGGGAACCGTTCCCAAACCGGCGGCAGGCACGTCTTCCAGCACGTCTTCCGGACCGTTGCGGGCCGAGAAACGTACCCGGCCCCTTCAGGCTCAAAGGCGACAGTCCCATTTTCGCGGGCTTCCCCGGGGGAAATTGGGATAGTCCTCGTGAACGGTTACCATATGTAGTATAACGCCGGAGAGGGAAGCTGTAACCGGGCGAGATTTGTTTCCGAGGACGAAGAAGAGGCGGCTCGGGAAGGCGTGAAACCGGGTCAAACACACGGAGTTAGGTGGGGCGAGCACGGCTGCTCATTGACATCGCTACTCGGGTTGTTCAAACTGGATCGGTTGGGCCGTCGAAGATAGGCGAACCGCGAGTGCCGGTAAAACGAACCCGCTGCGGATGGATAACATATACTGGGGAGCTACAGCACTGGTTGGATGCGGGAATCGCCCTCAAGTAGGGGGACATGCTCCCGCCCTATGACCTGCCTTGCACCGGTACCGCTACAGGCGGCGCTCGCGTGGATTTCGGGGAGAGACGGTAGCGTCTTGCGAAAGGCGGCAATTGTGACGCCGGAATCCGTCGCAATTGCGGTAAACGGTTTTTTCATCAAACGAGGAGGACTAGCATGAGGACGTCGTTTTTGGTGGCAACATTGACGGTGGGACTCCTGGCGATTTGCGCGGATACCTTCGCCGCCGAGGTTCCGCCTGCTCCCAAGGCATCGACTTTCGCCCCGGCTGAAGATCTGGTCACCGCTCTGGACTCCTATATCGAACGGATCGACGAGGTCTTGGCCGACCCGGACGAGTTCGCGGATTTGCAGTCGCGCGTCGTCAAGGACGCCGAAACCATTTCCGTGCTGGCCCTGGTTTTGGGATTGCACGACGAGGACAACCCCTACAAGGCGGCGGCAAGCGAGCTGATCAAGGCCTCTCAGGCCGTGGCACAGGCGGCCGATTATGCGGCGGCCAAGGCCGCCTTTGCACAGTTGCAGGCCGCCAAATCCGCCAAGGGCGGCGAGGTGACGGGCTGGGTCCGGGTGGCTTCCCTGACGGCCTTGATGGAGCAAGTACCGCTGGTCAATTCCAGACTCAAACGCTATCTGCGTCGTTTCGACCGCCAAGCCGATGCCATCGCCGTGGATGCGGCCGTACTCGCCGCCATCGCCCAGGGCAGCATGGCCAACTTGGACGAAACCAGCCGGCCGAGCAATTCCGAGCAGTGGTTCGCCTTCTGTGAGCAGATGCGGGATGCGGCGGCGGCGGTCAACAAGGCGGCTCGGGCGAAAGACCAAGCAGGCGCCACCGCCGCCGAAGCGACCTTGGCCAAGACCTGCGACGAGTGTCACGTCGTCTTCCATCCGGAAGCCGTGGGTAAGTTGGAATGATCGCCCGGCCGATCGCCGACCGAATTCAGGACGCTGGATAAGAACGTTCCGACGGAAATGCGCGGGGGTCCGGAACCTCCGCCGTTTCCGTTTTCTTGGATTGACGCCTTGCCCGACTTCATTCCGACCAAAATCACTCCGAGAAAGTGCGAAACTCGAACTTGGACGCTGCGTCCCGAGCCGGCTTCTTCGATCGCCGCGGCAACCGGTTCGCATGCGCGAGGTCCGTCCCTAAATCGCGTTCACCATCAACGCACGACCATCCCCGCGACGCGAGATCATCGGACTGACCGCCGGTCAGCCGCCGTCATTTGAAAAGGGCCTTTCCGTGAACCTCGGCCGACGAATCTTGCTATACTTCACCGCGTTTGCATGCGGTTGGGTCATGATGGGCCTGGAGATTCTGGGCGGCCGAATCCTCTCCCCGGATTTCGGAAGCGGCGTCTATGTATGGGGTAGCGTGATCGGCGTTTTTCTGCTTTCTCTCAGCGTGGGCTACTTGGTCGGGGGACGGCTCTCGTCTCGGTTCCCGTCCGTGGTGGGATTGGCCGTGACGGTGGTCCTCGCAGCGGCGTCCGTCGTGCCGGTGGCTTTGTGGTATCCGCAAATCAGCGGTTGGTTCGCCGATCTGGGGCTGCATGAACGCTGGGGGGCGCTGCTCGCCGCGGGGGCCATGTTCTTCTTGCCGAGCGTCTTCTTGGGGATGGTATCGCCCTACTGCATTCGGCTGCTGACCGAAAGCGTGGATCGAGTCGGCTCCGCTGCCGGGACCCTTTACGCGGTTTCCACGGTGGGAAGCTTTCTCGGTTGCATCCATACCTCCTTTTATCTCATCACCTGGCTGGGCATCCACGCTATACTGTGGCTGGCTTGCGGCGTCCTCGTCGCGGTGGCGGTTCTTCTTGCGGCGGGGTGGAGGGTATTTGCCGCGGGGGCGCCGACTGCGGCAAGGCCGGCGAGAAAGCCGGATGGCGTTTCCGTCCGCTTGGCCGCGGCCGAGGAATTCGAGCGCTGATGGCGTGCTGCGAGGGCTTGCGATGTCGAATCGGGTCGTAAGGTCGGGGCGGATGCCGCCGCGAGACGATGCTTCGGGCAGCAATAACCGGGCAATCCGCAAGGGGAGCCGCGGCCGGCTCATCGGCGTCGCGATTCTGATGGGGGCGATGGCTTCCCTGTTCCCGGCATCCCCGTTGCCGGCAATACTGTTCGGGAGCCAGCCGAAAGAAAGAATCCTGCTCGAAACGGAATCGCCCTATCACTACGTGAAGGTCGTGGAATCGGGCGGGATTCGCCGCTTACGGTTCCGGCGGTCCGGGCAGGACTTCGAGGAATCGGCCATCAACCTGCGGAACCCGCTCGATTTTCCCCTGCATTACTACGAGTTGATGATGGCCGGCTTCGCGCATCAGCCCGAGCCGCGGAGCATCCTGTTCGTCGGCCTGGGAGGAGGTACGCTCCCTCGCGCGATA
>JAAZNR010000755.1 GCA_012798155.1 Thermogutta sp.
AACCCCCCTCATGGGGACAATTCGTGGCTACAACAGGAAAAGCGATTTGGCCGCAATGCCGCCTGATTCACGGCCTACAAGCCGATTTTGGCCCGTCCAAGCTCAAAAAGTTCGGGCTAACAGCGGGCATCGCACCGGACGGATGTTGCCGGCTGGATTCATCGTCGGTAGCCGTTCATGCTCCGGGAAGCGATGCGAAGGCCGGCGTCTGGGGGCTTCGCTGCGCTACGACCCCAGCCACCCGCCGGACCTCCGCCGCTCGGCGCGTTGAACTGCCGCCGCTTGGGATGGCATCGCCGGACGGATGTTGCCGGCTGGATTCATCGTCGGTAGCGGTTCACGCCCTGGGAAGCGATGCGAAGGCCGGCGTCTGGGGCTTCGCTGCGCTACGACCCCAGCCACCCGCCGGACCTCCGCCGCTCGGCGCGCCTGCCGGCTTGCCCCACGGCGCTCAGGGTGGCACGCCCAGACCGAAGCGATGGGCGTGGTCGGCGTGCTCCCGGAGTCTGCCACGCCCTTCGGTCCTGACGGACCTCAGGGACGTGCCACCCAACTCACCGTGCCACCCAACTCTCGGGGTGCAAACGTGTCGCTCGCCTCCGTAAACGATCAGGCTCCATCGCGTGAACGGTTACCATCGTCGATCTCGGTCTCGGCCCGTTGCCGAAGGGCGACTCCCTCCGATTCAACCCCGGGGGCGCCGCGGTCGGCATCGTCTTGGAAGGGATCGCTCGGGAGCGAGCCTTCGATCTCCCGGATCAGCCGCAGGTTTTCCTCCGCCTCGACCTCATCCAACCGGCTGATGGCGAAACCCACGTGCACCAGCACGTATTCGCCGGGGACCGCTTCCGGGGTGTAGGCCAGGCAGATGTCTTTGCGAATCCCCCCGAAATCGACGCGACCGTAGGGCAAACCGTCGCGCTCGAACGTCTCCAAAAGCCTTCCGGGAATACCCAAGCACATGCTTTGTCGTCCTTCGTACGTATAGAGAAATCGTGGCCGTTCACGCGCGTGCCTCGTGCGGCATCGGAACGCGGACGCGCAGAGGCTGTTTTTGAAACGCAGAGGGCGCAGAGGGCGCGGAGAAAGGAGAAAGTGGCCGCGACCTTCTTGTCTCTGCGTTCTCGGCGTTCTCTGTGTTTCCATCCTTTCATTCCGCCCAGCCGTCCCCGGCCGATGGGAGCCGAAAAACGTATCCGCCCATTCACTCCCAAAGGCGGCAGTCCGTTTGTCGCCGCTTTCATCGCAAGGATTAACCCAGTCCCTGTGAACGGTTACGAGAAATCGTGCTTCGTAGTGCGAAATCGTTCTTTGTGTAAGGGAAAACTTGTGTCGCGTTCCAGCCGGGTTATCCGGGCGCCATCGTCGCCGTCAGCCGTTCGGGTTGGGGGAACGATCCGCGGCGCGTTGCCGCAGGCCGGCCAACCAAATCTGCCCCAGCGCCAATCCGCCGTCGCTGGGGGGGATCTCGCGGTGCACGAGCAATTTCAATCCGTCCTGATCCGCCAAGCGCCCTGTCAGTTCTCGCAACAGGGAGTTCTGAAAGCACCCCCCCGACAGGGCAACCGTACGGCAGCCGAACCTCCTCGCGACTTCGGTGGCCGTCTGGGCCAGCCGGGCATGGAAGGCGAAGGCCAAGGTCGCGGCCGGCAGGCGGTCCTCTCGTGCACGCAGCAGCGAGTCGAAGAGGGGCCGCCAATCCACGATCCAGGGTTCGGCGTCTGGGGCCTCCTCAGCAGGTCGGATGCGGCAGGGCGCCAACGGCTGCGCGGCATCCGCCGGATCGGCACCGCGATGCTCTTTATGATACGCTTCCCGGAACTCCTCCGCCGCGAATTGGAGCCGCATGGCCGGCTGCCCCTGGAAGGAGGCGGTTTCCCCGAGACCGAGCAGGGCGGCCGCCGCGTCGAACAAGCGGCCGGCGCTGGAGGTCCGCGGGCAGAGCGTGCCGCCGGCCAAGAGCCGCGTCAGGACCCTCGCCTCGCCGGGTTGAAACAAATGTCCGAGGGGGCCTGCCGCCTCGGACCCCAAAAGCTCGTATAGGCAGCCCAGGGCCGACCGGCGGGGTTGCCGCGCCGCGGCGTCGCCGCCCGGCAAGGCGAACGTGGCGAAATGGGCGACCCGCCGCATCCCCCGGCCGTCGAACAGAAAGAACTCGCCGCCCCAGGATGTCCCGTCCGTGCCGTAACCCGTGCCGTCCCATACGGCGCCCAGGACGGGCAACTCCGGCGCCGCCTCGCCGTGCAGGCCTTCGTTTTCCGCCAGGCAAGCGGCGAAATGCGCCTCGTGGTGCGGGACGCGCAGCAGCGGTACCCGCAGCCGCCCGCTCAATTCCTCGGCGAAGCGGGTGGACGCATAGTCGGGGTGCAGGTCGCAGACGAGCAGCTCGGGCGCTGCTTGAAAGAATCGCAGCAAATCTTCCACGGAGCGGCGGAACGCGCGGAGGGCGGCCGGCGTATCCAAATCTCCCACATGCGAACCGAGCACGACGCGAGGCCCCATCGCCAGGGCCGGGGCGTTTTTGAGGTGCCCGCCCAAGGCCAGCATCACCGGCAGCGGTTCCCGCAGGGGGATGGGGCGCGGGGCGAATCCCCGGGCGCGGCGGAGGATGCAAGTCCCCAAGGCATCGGCCAAGACCACGGAATCGTCCACCGGGCGGACGATCGGCCGATCGTGGAGGAGAAAATCATCCGCGATGCCGCCCAGCCGCTCCAACGCCTCCTGGTTCTCAATGGCCATCGGCTCCTCCGAGAGGTTGCCGCTGGTGCAAACGAGCGGCCGCTCGACCGCGCGGAGCAGCAAGTAATGCAACGGCGTGGCCGGCAACATCACGCCGAGGTACGGATTGTCGGGGGCCACGGACTCGGCGATCGGCGGCCGCGGGGATTCGCCCTCCCGTTTCCGCAACAGCACGATGGGTGCCGCGGCCGAACGCAGCAAGCGGCGAACCGCGTCCGTGGCAAGGCGGCAATAGCGTTCCGCCATCAGCTCGTCCACGAGCAGCGCGAAGGGCTTGTCGGGACGGCGCTTCCGCCGGCGGAGCTCGCCGACGGCCCTTTCATCCGTGGCGTCGCAAATCAATTGAAAGCCGCCCAGCCCCTTCATGGCCAGGATGCGCCCCTCGAGAACGCGCCCCGCCGCCTCCCGCAGCGCGGCATCCTCTTCCGCCAGTACGTTCCCGTGGGGATCGCAGAGCGACAGCCGCGGACCGCACCGCGGGCAGGCGATGGGCTGGGCATGAAATCGCCGGTCGCCGGGGTCTTCATACTCCTTGCGGCAGTCCGGACACATCGAAAAATGCCGCATCGCCGTCAACGGCCGATCGTAAGGAACGCCCTCCACGATCGACCACCGCGGGCCGCACTGCGTGCAATTCGTGAAGGGATAGCGATACCGGCGATCATGCGGGTCCTCCAGCTCCCGCAGGCATTCGGGGCACACGGCCAGATCGGGGGGAATGGTCGGCGCCGGATCGCCCGCGGCGAGGCTCTCGCGGACCTCGAAGCCGCTCTCGGCCGAGCGCTCCGCCGATCCGCCAAGCGGGATGTGCTCGGCCTGAAAGGTCTCGTAGCAGGCCCAGGCCGGAAATTCGTGCCGCAGCCGGTCCTCGAACATCCGCACCGCCGCCGCCTTGCCCTCCACCTCCATCGCAACCCGATCGGACTCGTTCCGGACCCAGCCCGAAAGCCCCAGGTCGCGCGCCAACCGATACACGAATGGGCGAAAACCGATCCCCTGGACGGTTCCCGTCACCGAGATCCGCAGACGCAAGCGTTCTTGGGAAGAGGCGGGTTGATCGTGCATGAGGGGGGCGTTTCGGTCGCGCCGAAGGTTCGATGTTCCGTTGAAGACCGGCGTGGAGGAATCGCATCGGAAGGAACGCCCTCCCACTACGAAGGCACCGGACATGGCCTCCGCGCTGTTAACCGACAATGCGAGCCGGGACGTCACGCCCAGGCCGGACTTCACTCCGCACCCCGGGCGGCAAATGGAGCGATTCCGCTCGACAGGCAAGACATGGTAATTATACGGTCAGGGGCGACCCGAAGTTTTGTTTCGGCCCTCCGGCGGGCATAGGAACGCCGTCGCGGCGGATCGTATAATCCTTGTTTTCCAGCACGACAGCGCCAAGTCGCGAGAAGGTTTTCCAGCACGACAGCGCTACGTCGGGAGAAGACCACGATCCGTTGACGTGCCGGCAGCGAGCGCAGCGATTTCAGCCCGATCGGTCGCAGGAAGCAGGCCACTCAGCGCTGCCGTGCTAGGCGGTGGGGCAAAGACGCCGCGAACCGGCCGAG
>JAAZNR010000093.1 GCA_012798155.1 Thermogutta sp.
CGGAAGACACGCGACAAGCCCGCCGCTTTCCTTGTCCTTTTCGATCGGTATCGGCTCCGCCAAATCTTGGCTCAACAGCTCGGAGGGATTCCAGTAATCGGCCGGGTAAGAGAAATTGGCACGCCCTGCTAGGGCCAGCGATGCCCGCATTCCAATACTGCTTTGAGGATTCATGCCGAGATAGTTGGGGACGCATTCGGCGTGGCAAGCGTCGTAGATGGCCGTCGCAGGCGTCAAGCCGCCGACGCGCCCCACGTTGATGTTGACGTACTTTCCGCTGCGAAGCTCCAAGGCCATATCCGCCAGTTCCGGCGTCGTGATCGATTCATCCAAACAAATGGGCGTTCGCAACGTCTCTTGCAGCATCGCATGGCCGACCAAATCCTCGGGTGGCAAAGGTTGCTCCACCATCCGCAATCCGAAATCGTCGAGGCGGCAGAGGGTATCCATGTGCTGCAATCCCAAGGCCCCTTCCAAATCGCCCATGATGTTTTCCGCCGGAAATTCTTGACGAACGGCGTTCAGCATGGCCAAATCCCAGCCGGGACGCAACTTCAATCCCACACGAGAATACCCGACTTCGAAGGCCGCGGCAATCTCTCCCAAAAACTCTTCGTGAGACTCCGCACGATCCAACCAGATGCCAAGGGGAATCCGGGTTTCTTTTGCTTGGAGCAGTTGATGCAACGGTTGATTTTTCAGTCGGGCTTGCAAATCCCACCAAGCGATGTCCAGGGCGGCTCGCGCATAACGATGCCCCTTGATCGGCGCCAAAAGCCCCTGCAACTGCCCGGCATCCGCGATGTCTCGCCCCACGATTCTGGGAGCCATCCAATCGCGAAGACAGCAAAACGTAGCATCGCTCCATTCGGGCGTCGCCAACGGTCCATTTCCCGGCGCGGCCTCTCCCCAGCCGATACCGCGGTTCGTGCGCAGGCGGACGACCACCGTGCGAACACCGGTCCACTGGGGCCAACCCTCGGAAAAGGGTACCGTCTCCAGTGCCCGCGGCTTCCGCAATGGGAGATCGATCAAAAAGATGTCCACGCATTCGATGATCATAATGCCTAATGTACTCCGTGGGTGAGAAACAGGGGCGAGGGGCACGCGGGAGCGGTCGTCCGATTTGAAAACTACCGCAGCGGTCGGGCCGCCGTCATCTTCCTCCGCAACTTGCCGCTATTCCTCGAATTGCTCGGCAGTGACGAGAAGATCGGCCGACGTCGGTCTCTAGTCGGACCTCGAGGACCGCCGCAGAATCCTCTTTCTGATGTCTTCCAAGCTTGGTTTGGAAG
The DNA here is from genome assembly GCA_012798155.1 of Thermogutta sp. Taxonomy (GTDB): domain Bacteria; phylum Planctomycetota; class Planctomycetia; order Pirellulales; family Thermoguttaceae; genus Thermogutta. Next base: position 1,296 of record JAAZNR010000093.1, read on the forward strand.
TACCGCCGGCGGAAGTCGCTTTCGAGTCGGACGACGGGCTCTCGGCGCTCGACGAGGGCGAATTCGGCGACGATCGGTTGGCGGTCGCGTCAGATCGCCCCGATTCTGACGCCTGGGCGGCCCGGCCGGTATCGCTCTTGGCGGAAGCCCCTCCAAACAATCGCGAGACCCCGCCCAGCAATTGACCGAAGCCGTTTGCGCCGTCGGAATTCGTCGCCGCACCGCGAGCGGCATCCGCCGTGGGGCCATCAAGAGTGCTCTTGTCATCGGATGTATCGGAGTCCCTGTCCTCAGCAGCCGGGCCCGTCGGTACCTGCGAGGTAGACTGCCCTTCTCCCGTCAACGGCTGGGCAGGCACCGACAAATCCGGCGGCACAAGCAGCGGCAAGGCCGGGACGGTGGGAGCTGATAAAGAGGTCTGCGGAAGCTGCGGCGGCCCTGTAACGGACGGGGCATCGTGCGGCGTCAAAACCGGTCCGCCGTCGTCAGGCGATCTCAGCCACGGTCCCGGCGGAGCAGCCGGTACTCCGTGGGGAACCGGCGCGACGGGGCCGTTCGGTTGCACCATCGGACCGGGTTGGGCCGGGTAAAGCTGAGGTGCCGTCCCGTAATCCCATTCGGATGGCGGCTGCTGCGGCCCCGCCGGATCGACGGACAAGCCCAGATCTCCCAGCATACGTCGAAATCTTCCCGCCAGGGGACGCGGTTCCCTCGCAGGTTGTCCGGGGAGAGCCGCTCCGGCAGGTCCCGGCAACGGCTGCAAGCCCGGTGCGAACGCGGCACTTGGCTCGGCCGCCGCCTTGCGGCGCTCCTCCCTCCGCTCGCGAATCCGGTCCCGTAGGCGTTCTCGCGGCCGGCCGGGAAAGGGTTCCGTCACGAGCACCGGCTGGTCGGCGAGCGGCGGCCTCGCCGCCGAAGTCTTGGCCTCAGCCCTTGGCGGGGCCTCGGTTTGTAAACCGAATTCTTGGCCCAGGGCCGCTCGGCAGCTCTCCCCGGAGTTGACGGGGTAGAGCAAAAGCAACGCGACCGTTACGACGATTGATGATAGCCTCGGCATGATAGTCCCCCAAGTCCATGGCCAGTCCCGCGCGTCTATTATACCGCGGCCGTGGGGATGTCGTGAGATCGCTTTCCCTGCCAAGAGCCGTGTGGGTTCTTCCGACATCGCGGGAATGGCCTACATTGCGGGAATGGCGGGGCCGGGTAGCCGTTCACGCGGATAGCAAGCGGCCGTTTTCGGCTCAAAGAGACCGGACGCCGGCGGCACCGAAGGGCTGGAGGCCTGGAACGAAAACGACTGGTTTTCGAGTAACGACAAATTCTCGACTACGGCTACGTCAACCGAGCGCGTCGGACCGGCGGATTCACGCCGCGACCCGGCCGGAACTGGAAGGTATTGTGCTTCGGGGAATGAAAAGCGGAAACGCAGAGACGCGGAGAACGCCGAGTTGCGGCCACGAAATCTTCTGCCTCCTCCTCCGCGTACTCTGCGCCCTCCGCGCTTCAAAGACAGACCGGGCACGCCCGTGAACGGCTACTTGGCGGGTTTGCCGGATCAACGGCTCATAAAAGAGTGCGTGCGAGGATGGGCCGAACGAAAGAAGGCGGAAAGAAGATGCTCTTGCGCCGCGAAATCCAGGTGGAGAAGACTGCCCAAGACCGTGGAATCCCCGATCACGTCGTACTCGAAACCCGGCTCCGAGACCAGTCCCGCGGACAGCGATTCCGGTTCGAACCACCACTCCCAATTCCGATAGCCGCGAACCTCGGTGCCGGCCGGACCCAGCCACGTCGCCCTCCGCAAGTGCAAGGCCAGGGCCGAGGGGTCGCCGAACCGCGGCATCCGCCTGCCGCAGGCGGGCAACAGCCCCACGCCCGGTATCATACATCCGGGCTTGATTTCCATCCAACGGCATAAGTACGCGGCACCGGAACCTTCCGCATAGACGCGACCGCCGCGGCGGACATGAGCCCGCAAGGACTCCTTGATGCAGTGGTTTTGTGCCAAGGCCGCCGCATAGGGAGTGCAATTGCCGCATCCCAAATAGACGCAATCGACGCCGCGTGGGATGGCCTCGTCGTGCAGCGGCGAAAAATCGACCAATCTGGCTCCCCGGCGTTCCAAAGCGTCCAGCGTTTCCGCGAAGTAGCAACGGAAAGCCTCGTCGCGGGCGACCGCCACCGTAATGCGCCCGCCGAAGTCCTCGACCGTTTCCGGGTCGAGAGGGAGGGGTCGGGACCTGCTTTGATCCACCAAGGCGAGAAATCGGCGCTCGTCCCAATACGTCATCATCGCCCCAGGAACTCCGCCGTGACGCGGGAACTGGGAACGGATGCCGGCCGGCCCCGTTCCGCCCAGCAGGGGAACGCCCCACAAGGCTTCCACCTCGACCGCGGCACGCGCGGCCGATTTTCCCGTCAAGTTGACGAGGAAGATTCCCCTCGCATTCTTCGGGAGACGGATGCACGTGCCCAGATCGAGCCGGGAGGCATCCATGACCACCAAGCGCGTCAGATCGAGCCATTCACTGAGCGGCTCCAGCGGTCCGCCGCTCAAGGTCTTGCAGACGCACCCCCGATGCCGGATTTCACCGCAGTCGCAGACCGGGGGGTCGTGGATCGTGGAGGCAGGCTTGGGGAATTGCTGCCGAGTTAGGGAACCGTCACGGCTTCGGACCTCGCTCCAAGCCCGCGATAAGCTGCGATAACGTCCTACCACCATCGCCACATCCACGCCGCGGATTCCCTTGAGGAAGGAATCCCGGCAGTGCCGGGGCGACATCAGCCAACTGTCCAGGTGCCTCGGAACCGCGCCCGACCATGACCGAAGCTCTTGAAATCCCGTGAAGGCCGCATGCGCCAAAAAGCACTGGACGTGAACATCCTTCTCCGTCAATTCGCGGAGAAGGGCGCGAAGAAGGGGGCGGATGTCCGTCTCCGTGTCGGTCATACCGATCGCTAAACGAGCTACTGAAGTCATGCGGCCAAACGCTCCACGTACTATCACCTCGCCGGTCCATAGACCCGGTCTCGCAGCCCGTTCTCCGTAAACCACAGTCCGCCTAAGGGCATTGTTCGTAGCTCTCCTTCGATAGTCAACGGCGGAAGACTTCTTCGCATCAGCGGGCCGAGGTTCGAGCGGATGCCTATTTCGGCCTCTTCAGAACCAATATCTGCCGGCCGGCACGGCTGACGACCTCGAGCGGCAACTCCGGGGCGTCCTGGTTTTGTTCCAAGATTCGTTGCCAGTCGCCGAGGTCTTTCACGGGCTGATCGCCCGCTCGAACGATCACCATCCCGGCTTGGAGGCCGGCCTCCGCTCCTGGTTTGTTGCGGTCGGCGTGAATGACCGCCACGCCTTCGCTGACCCGCACCCCCAGCCCCGATGCCAATTCCGCATCGAAATCCATGAGCATCAGCCCCAGCGATTTGTCATAGGTCTTTCGGCGCGGAGTCGCGCCGGCGTCTTCATCCTCGACCGGTTCGTGGGCTTGAAGTGCCGCTTCATCCGGCATTTCCTCCAGTTTCACTTCGATTTCCAGAGCTTCCCCATCTCGAATAATCGCAACTCGATGAGCCTGATCGATCGGGGCACGCTCCACCAATTCCTGCAAGGCCGACATCTCGGAGACCGGCACGCCGTCGAACGCCGTGATCAGGTCATTTCGCTTTAGACCCGCCCGTTGCGCCGGCGTATCTTTGAACACTTGGCGGACGACGACTCCCTTCGGCGTACCGTTTTGCTGGTACGCCGCCGACGGGGCCAGAACTTGCTCCAGGGCCACGCCGAGGTACGCCCGGCGAACTCGGCCGTGATGGAGCAATTCGTCGGCGATCCATTTCGCCAAGTTGATCGGAATGGCGAAACCGATACCTTCGTTGCGGCCGGTTCGGGAAAAGATGGCGGTATTGATCCCGACCACCTCGCCGTCGAGATTGGCCAACGCACCGCCGGAATTACCGGGGTTGATCGCCGCGTCGGTTTGAATCAGGCGCGTTCTCCCGATTGTGTTGAGCGTTCTGCCCTTCGCGCTGATAATGCCGGCACTGACGGTCCCCTCCAGTTCGAACGGATTGCCCACTGCCAGGACCCAATCTCCGATTTCCAACTGATCGGAATCGCCGAGCGTGGCCGTCGGAAGCGGCTCGGCCGGCTCGATCTTGAGCACGGCGATGTCCGTCTTATCGTCGGTCTTTTTGTCCACGACGGCGAACTCACGACCGTCGGACAATTGAATCGTAATGATGTCCGCTTCCTCGATCACGTGCCGATTCGTCAAAATGATGCCCCCCCCGTCAATGATCACGCCGGAACCAAGCCCCATCTCGGGCCGCGGAATCTGAAAGCGAAACCCGGGGTCGGGACCCCCGAAAAAATCATCCAGCGGATTGCGATTTTCACTCTGCTTGGATCCTGCCTTCTGGGGCGACGAAGCGGTTTGCACCTTGACCACGGTAGGCAACACCTTTTGCGAAGCGGCTCGGAAAGCCCGAGACAGGCTCTTCGCCTGTTGAATCGCCTCTTGGTCGGCCTTATCTGACCCTAGAGAAGGGGGCAGGGTAGCCAAAAAGTATGCAAGAACCAGCAGCCCACCAATCGATTCCGTCCAGTGTCGCAACATATCAACCCTTTCCCGCAACTTGGGCGAGCTTGCCAGGCCGATCTACCCGGGACCCGGTCTCAACGCACGCTTGGGATGATCGCCGACCTTTCGTCCCGCGGCGCCGCGCCGACAGACGGCGGATAGATAAACATAACATGCGGAAAGAAAATAAGTTCCGTTTGTTCCGAACCTCAGAAGCTGTGCCCGTCTCAGCCGCAGCCGATAGGTGCGAAACCAGCCGCTTGCAGATTGCTCCGCCCGGCCGCCCGCCTTTGAAGTTTACGTCGCACGGGGTTTCCAAATCAATCGAGATTGCGGAAAAATCAATCCAGTTTCCCCATAACATCTTTCTTCAACGTCCGGGATTGACGGGGCCTTTCGTCTGTTGGATCGACGGATGACGGCTTTGGGGCGCAAATTTGGGGGCGCAAACCGCCGGAATGATGTCTCGGACTCCAAACGCTTGCCGCCGCGGCGGGCATGTAACGATGATCCTCGCGCAGCGGTCCCTTTTGATAAGACGGTGCCCTATAATAAACGGTGAACCGTATAGTAAAGGGTGACCCGTCGTGTCGCCCAGGGAATTCGTCCCGAGAAGAGCGATCGCTGCGGTTTCGACTCTTTTCGGGACGTGTTCCGATGGCGGCAAGTCGCCCGATCACCGGTATCGGTCTCCGTGACAGTATTTCGCTCGTGGCCCGGCCTTCCGGGCCGGGGGCGTCGAGCCGAGGGGATCGTCCGGTTAGCTCCATGCCACCTCGAGATGGAAAGGCCATTTCCGCCGTGGAACCGGAAAGGGAATCGGAATTGTCGGAGTCGCTGGAACTCCGACTGGAAGAGTGCCAGCGGGCCATCGGTTACCGTTTTCGCGATCCCCGCCTGCTGATGACGGCGCTGTCCCACGCTTCCGGCGTCGATCGCCGGCAGCGCTCCAATGAACGTCTGGAATTTCTGGGAGACGCCGTCCTCGGATTGGTGGTTTGCGACCTCTTGTACGCGACCTATCCCGATTATCTGGAAGGAGAACTGACGCGGCTCAAATCCGTCGCCGTCAGCCGGCAGACCTGCGCTGCGGCCGCCCGCTGTCTGCGTCTGGACGACTTCTTGGTGCTGGGTAAGGGGATGATGACGCAGACCCGGTTGCCGCAGTCCGTGATTGGGGCGGCTTTGGAGGCGGTCATCGGCGCGGTCTACATCGACGGCGGGCTTGCGGCGGCC
>JAAZNR010000756.1 GCA_012798155.1 Thermogutta sp.
GACGGTTCCCTCATCACGGTGATCAATTACACCTCCAACACGGGCTTCATCATCAACGGCAATGACGGCTCTTTGGGAGATGCCGATGAGCTTATCATCGTCGGCACGGATGACGCGGACGCCTTCGTGGTCCAGGACGCCGACACGGTCGATGTGACGGGCATCTTCACGGTCGATTTCTCGAACTTCGCCTTGGTCACCCTGGGCGGTCGTGCCGGTCTGGACAGCTTCGCGGTGAATCCCGGCAATCCGCAAGTCATCATCGACGGCGGCGTGCCGGAGGGCAGCTTGCAATCCAGCGGCGACCTCTTGAGCGTGGTCACGGGCGGTGCCCCGTTTAGCCTGGTCCTCGGTCCCGAGGGCGATCAGGGCACCTTCACGGTGGAGGGGCAAAACCCGATTTCCTTCGATCACTTGGAGGCATTGGAGGTTGACGGCGTCCTCTACACGCTTCCCGATTTGCAGGAACCCAACGACAGCCTGGCGGGCGCCTCGGTTTTGGGTTCGATCCCGCATCTTACGATTCGTGATTTGACGATTCATACCACGCAAGTCGGCACGACCAACGACGACTACTTCGAGATCACGGCCCGCGACTCGGGGGCCGTGCTGGTCAATATCTCGTTCCAGCGCGACGGCGTGCCCGGCAATTTGGCGTTGGGCGAACTGGGGCTGGAGGTGCTCGACGGAGCGGGTAATGTGGTGGCGACCGGAGCCGCCACGTCTCTCGGCGCGCAGGCGGCGATCCCGGTCGTTTCCCAGGAGCGCTACTACGTCCGCGTTTTCAGCGCCGATAACGATCCCAACATCTATACGCTGGAAATCGAGAATGTCGCGGCGCCGACGCCCACCGCCGTCGGTTTGCATCCGGCGTACGATACGGGTCGCGACGGTACCGACCGCATCACCAATGCCGACGATCCGGTACTGCTGATTCAGGCCTGGCTGTCCGACTTCGCGGCGAAAGGCATCCCGGTTTTGACGGCCGCTCAGGCGGCGGCGGGAACCCCGGGCGTGGCCGTGGAAGTCCTCGTCAACGGCGTCAGCGCGGGTTTTGCCGATCCGTTCGGGTCGTCCAACAACGTCTTTGCGTTCACGATGCCGGCCGGCCTGCTCGCGTCCGGTCTGCCCGGGGGTTACACCGGCGATCCGACCGCCCATGGCTGGATGAACTTCGTCAGCGCCGCCGTTCGGATTTTCGATCCGCAAGTGAGCCAGGCGACGGCTGCGCGAGAGTTGGGCGTGCCGACGGCCATTACTTACGATCCGAACCTGCCGGATGCGACCGCGATCACGCTCGCCCTCAATCCCGCGAGTGACAGCGCGACGCCGGGGGACGGGATCACCAACGTTACGCTTCCGACCTTCAGCGGCGCGGCCGAGGCCGGCGCGATCGTTCGCTTGTACGCGAACAATCAGTTGGTCGGGCAGGCCGTCGCCGGTTCCGATCTCAGCGACGGCGTGGCCGGTAACGGTTTGGGAGCCTGGTCCATCGTCGGCCAGCCGCTGAGCGACGGATCGTACACGTTCGCGGTCACCGCGGAAGATGTGGCCGGCAATGTGACCGACATCTTGGGTAGCCCGACCGTCGTTTTGACGATCGACGCCGCTCCGCCCCAGATTCCGACGATCGATCTGCAAGACGCGGACGACACGGGGCGTTCCGCTCTGGACCAGGTGACGATCGGCGACCCGACTCAAGGTGCGGGCGTGGTGGACGTGGGCGTTACGGGCGAAGTCGGCACCACGGCCGTCATCAAGGACGGCGAAGTCGTGATCGAGACCTTTGTCTTTGCCGCACCGTTCGAGACTCGGACGCTGAATCTCGCGGAGGGCGCCCATCCCTTGACCGTCGAAGTTACGGATGCCGCCGGGAACTTCCGGCAGTCGGAGCAGCTCTTGGTGACCGTGGATTTCACGGCACCGGCGGCGGCCGCGATGGCCTTGGGTCCGTACAGCGATTCGGGCGTTCCCGGCGACGGGGTTACCAGTGTCGCGGCGCCGGCCTTTTCCGGTCTTTCGGAAGCCAACGCGCTGGTCCGATTGTACGTGGACGACGGGAGCGGCCCGGTTCTCGCCGGTTGGACGTTGGCTCATTCCGATGAGAGCGACGGGAATCCC
>JAAZNR010000757.1 GCA_012798155.1 Thermogutta sp.
CCCAACGCCCGTTCGAAACCGAAGACCACCGTCAGCACCGACATCAGCGTGATGGGAATCATCATCACGCCGCCGCGAAAGGCCAGATCCAAGATGTTCATCTGCGGCGCGGTCTGCGACTCGGCGGAATTGGGTTGTGATTGCGCGCCGGCTGCCTCTTCCGGCGGAGTTGCAAGGGCCTCCTCGGCGCGGCGCTCGGCCTCGCGAAAGGCGTCCGCGGCCCCGCCCGCCGCATCCGCCGTCGCCGACATCGCATCGCTCGGAGGAACGGGCGCCGCCTGGCTCTCGGACGGCAACTCCGGCAGCGGACTGGGAGGTTGGGCCGAGACCTGAACCCCGCACACAGCCACAACCCCGCACACAGCGACGGACACCGTCCAGGCCGCCGCCCTCCGCCCCATTACACCCCATCCTCGCCGATCGCCCACGGTAAAACCCTCCTCACGCACAACGGGTAACGGCACGCGCCGTTCTTTTCACTGCCGCGTCAACCCTTCCAGCTTGGCCTGCGCAAGCTTGACCTTGTCGCTCTGGGGGAACTTTTCCAGGACCTCTCGGTACAACTGGGCGGCCTGTTGCGGTCTGTTCAACAATTCCAGGCACAAGGCCGCCTCGAAGGTGGCGTCGGCCTGGACCGCGGCCAGGTCCGGGGAGTCGAACCCGTAAGCCACCCGGAAAAAGCTCTTCACCGCCTCGTCGTATTTCTTCTCCAGAAAGTGCAATTCGCCGATCATGAACTGGGCCTTGGCTCCGGTCACGCCTTGGGACCGCGCCGCGGCTTGCGAAAAGTAATCCAAGGCCTTGGCGTTGTCGCCGCGGTTGCGATACACGTTGCCCAGCTCGTATAAGACTTCCGCGGATTCCGGCGCATCGGGATAATCCTTGAGGCATTGCGTGAGGAAATCGCTCGCCTGGTTCCATTGTTTGAGCTGCGCGGCCGCCTGGCCCGCATGCAGCCGATGCAGGATGCGGAAGCCGTCGCTGGAGAGCTGCGGCAGCTTTTCGTAGCCGGCCAGCGCTTCGGCGTACTTGCCCAACTGGAAAAACGATTCCGCCTCCATGAATTGGGCGTCCGCCGCGAGCGGTCCCCGCGGATAGGCTGCCCGCTGGTAGGCGAACGTCTTTTGGGCGTTTTCGTACTGCTTCATCTGATAGTACGCCCAGCCCAGCCGGTGCGACGCCTTCTCTCCCAACTCCGATTGTCCCGCGGCTTGCACCGCCTTGTGGAACTCCTCGGCCGCCTTGAAATAGTCGCCGGACTTGTAGAACGCTTCGCCGGAGTGATAGCGGGCCTCCGCCGCGTGTTCGCTCTTGGGGAACTGAGCGACCAACTTGCGGAACATCTCCACGGCCTCGTCGTCGCGGCCGTCCAGCTTCAAGGCCCAGGCCCATTGATAGAGGACGCGATCGGCGTCCGGATAGTCGGGATGCTCCGCGGCAAGCTTGGCGAACGTCCCGGCCGCCTCCGCGTATTGCTTCAGATCGATCTGCACCAACCCGAGAGTATAGAGTGCGTCGGCATGATCCAAGGGACCCAGGCTCCCCTGCAAGGCGGCCTGCAATTCCCGCACGGCTTCCGCGGGATTCCCCAGCTTGCGGAGGGCCACCGCCCGCACGTAACGCGCCTTGGCCGCCGTCTCCGCATCGGGATTCTTCGCCAATAGTTCGGCCAGCAGCTTCTCCGCATCCGGGGCGCGATCCTGCTTCACCAGCGTGCAGGCCAATTCGTACATCGCGCCGGGGATGAGCGTCCCCGCATCGGGCGACTGGATGACGGCCCGATATGCCTTTTCCGCGGCCTCGAAATCGCCCAGCGCAAAGCAGTACTCGCCCAAACGAAACCGTGCCCGATTCGCCAAGGGGCTGTTCGGAAATTGGGCCAGCATCTTTTCCAGCACGGTTCGCGCGTCGGCCGTGCGGCCCAGCCGCCGGTAGGCGGAAGCCAAGAGGAGCAGCGCTTCGTCGGCGGGCGGGGCATTGGGAACCTTGGCCGAGGCCTGAAGAAAGGACTCGGACGCCTCTTGCACCTTGCCCAATTCCAACTGGCTGCGTCCCAGCAGAATGAACGCCGCCGCCAAATCCTCGGCCCGCGTCCACTGATTCACCAAGGGCGTCAAGGCCGATATCACGGCCTCGTGTTTTCCCGACAGTTGCTGAGCCAAAAGCTGCCGCAGCCGCCA
>JAAZNR010000758.1 GCA_012798155.1 Thermogutta sp.
CCGCGATCGTGTGGGATGCCCAGACCGGGCAAAGGCTCTTGGTGCTCCAGGGGCACACCCTCCGGGTTGAGTCCGCGGTCTTCAGTCCGGACGGGCGGCGGATCGTGACCGCATCGGCGGACAAGACCGCCATCGTGTGGGACGCCGAGACGGGGAAAAGCCTCCGGGTGCTCGAAGGGCACACTGACTCGGTTTTCTCCGCGGCCTTCAGTCCGGACGGCCGGCGGATCGTGACCGCATCGGTGGACAACAGCGCCATCGTCTGGGACACCGATACTGGGGAAAGGCTCTTGGTGCTCCAGGGACACACCAAGTGGGTTGCGTCCGCGGCCTTCAGTCCGGACGGCCGGCGGATCGTGACTGTGATAGCACCCGTCAGCCCGTCCGTGAGGGATTTGCCTGCGGTTGTCTGGGATGCCAAGACCGGAGAAAGCCTCCTAACGCTGAACCTGACCGAGTGATCCCGCTTGGGGAGGCCGGGCGCGAGAATCGCGGCCGCGGTCGCCTCCCGCGAGTCCTCCCGGCACGGGCCGGGAGATCGAATCGCAAATCCCCTCTTTACAACGACTTACGACGCAAGAATCGGGCCGGGCGGCGATTGCGTCGCGGGCCGAAAACCGCTAAAATGCAGGGTTTATCACGGCCTGGAACGGCCGTTGCTTGACGCGGCGATCCCGAAGCGGATCGCACAAGCCTTCCCAGCCTTGCATTGAGAGGAACTTGCGTTGTCCGACGACGCGGAAAATCCCCCTATCTCGGAAAACGGCAACCCTTCCGGCGCGGGAGAAGGGTCCGACCCTTCGAGCGATAGCCGGGTGGTAGCCCTGGCCATCGAGGACGAGCTGAAGAGCAGCTACCTGACGTACGCCATGAGCGTGATCGTGGCGCGGGCCTTGCCGGACGTCCGCGACGGGCTGAAACCGTCGCAGCGGCGGATTCTGGTGGCGATGAACGACCTGAATCTCACGCCCGGCGCCGCCCGCGTCAAATGCGCCAAGATCTGCGGCGACACCAGCGGGAATTACCACCCCCACGGCGAGAGCGTGATCTACCCCACGCTGGTCCGCATGGCCCAGGAATGGAACATGCGGTACGTGCTGGTGGACAAGCAGGGGAATTTCGGTTCGATCGCGGGCCTGCCGGCGGCGGCCATGCGATACACGGAGGCCCGGCTGTCGCACTTCGCCGCGATGATGCTGGAGGACCTCAAGCTCGATACGGTGGACTTCATCCCCACCTATGATGAGCGGCATACGGAGCCGTCCGTCCTCCCCTCCAAGTTTCCCAATCTGCTGGTCAACGGTGCGACGGGGATCGCGGTGGGGATGTCCACCGACATCCCGCCGCACAACCTGGGCGAGATTTGCGACGCCCTGGTGCGGCTGATCGACGACCCCGACGTCACGATCGACGAGCTGATGGAGATCGTGCCGGGGCCGGACTTCCCGACCGGCGGCATCATCTGCGGAAAGAGCGGGATTCGCCATGCCTACCGGACGGGGCACGGCGGGATCACGATCCGCGCCAGGGCGGAGATCGAGGAGTACCGTTCCGGCCGATTCCGCATCGTCGTCCACGAAATCCCCTACCAAAAGCAGCGGGACTCCGTGGAGGAGAATCTGGCCAGGCTGGTCACCGACGGGAAGATCCCCGGCATTTCCAACATCCGCAACGAGAGCGATCTCAAGGAGCCGGTCCGGCTGGTCCTGGAGTTGAAGCGGGACGCCGATCCGGAGATCGTGCTCAACCAGCTCTACGAATACTCCGAGCTGCAAACCCGCTACTCCATCAACCTTTTGGCCCTGGTGGACGGCAAGCCGCGGCTGTTGACCTTGAAGGAGATGTTGCAGGAATTCTTGCGGCACCGCGTGGCGGTGATTCGCCGCCGCACGCAGTTCCTGCTGCAACGGGCACGGCAGCGGAAGCACACCATCGAAGGCCTGCTGCTGGCCCTGGCGGACATCGAGGAGGTCATCCGCGTGGTGCGGACGTCGCAGACGCAGGCCGAGGCCAAGGAACGGCTGATGCAGATCGCCTGCCCGGCGGCCATGCTCGCCCGGGCCTTGGGCGAGGAGGGATTCCGCCAATTCCAAGACGAACGGGGAGCGGCCGAAAGCTACGCCCTCACGCCCGTCCAGGCCGACGCCATCCTCCGTATGACGCTCGGCCAACTCGTCAATTTGGAGCAGGAGAAGCTGGTGAACGAGCACCGCGGCCTGCTCGCCGACATCAACGAGTATCTCCGCATCCTCTCCGACGAGCGGAATATCCTGGCCATGATCCGCGAGGAGCAACTGGAGATCAAGCGCCGCTTCGCCGACGCCCGACGGACCGAGATCGTGGCCCAGGAAGCCGACAAGTTCGACATGGAGGACCTGATCCCGGACGAGATGATGGTGGTTTCGATCAGTTCGGCGGGGTACATCAAACGGACGCCGGTGACGGCCTACCGCGCCCAGCGCCGCGGGGGAAAGGGCTTGAAGGGCGCGCGGGCCGACGACGAGGACCCCATCGAACACCTCTTTCTGGCGAGCGCCCACGACTACATCCTGTTCTTTACCAACCAGGGCAAGGTGCATTGGCGAAAGGTCTGGGAATTGCCGGAGCTGCCGCGCGACGCCAAGGGCCGGGCCATCGTCAACCTGCTCAACCTCAACGAAGGCGAGAAGGTGGCCAGTTGCCGGCCGGTCCGCGACTTCCACCTCCCGGATCATTACCTGCTCATGGCCAC
>JAAZNR010000759.1 GCA_012798155.1 Thermogutta sp.
CGTCTTGGATCGGTTTTCCTTCGACCTCGACGCCGAGATCGTCTGTTTGGAGGACGTGCGGCCGAAGATTCGCTTTGGGGATAAACTCGCCTCGCTCTTGGCCGCCCTCTGCGTCCCGTCGTTCGTGCTGGAACGCGTGCTGCGATTGCATACCATGGATCCCGAGGACGTACTGACGATCATCTTTACTTCCGGATCGACGGGCAAGCCCAAAGGCGTGATGCTCACGCATCGCAACGTCGGCTCGAATGTGGCGGCCTTCGATCAAATCCTGCATCTGCGGAGATCCGACGTTCTGTGCGGGATTCTCCCGTTATTTCACTCATTCGGATACACCACGACCTTGTGGTCGGCGCTCCAGCTCGCGCCCAAGGCGGTCTATCATTACAGCCCCTTGGAGCCTCGCGCCGTCGGAAACCTGTGCCGCAAGCACAAGGCCACCATCCTGGTGGCGACGCCGACCTTTCTCCGCTCCTACATCCGGCGCTGCGACCCGGGCGATTTCGCCGCGCTGGAGGTTTTGATCACAGGCGCGGAAAAACTACCGCCCGAGACGGCCGACGCCTTCGAGGGGAAATTCGGCATCCGGCCTCTGGAGGGCTACGGGACGACCGAATTGTCGCCGGTGGTGTCCTCCAATGTTCCGTCGTCCCGCGTGCGGGATAGCTGGTTTGTGGCTTCGAAACCGGGCACGGCGGGGCGACCCCTTCCCGGCGTCGCCGTCAAGGTCAAGGATCTGGAAACGGACGAAGACCTGGGTCTGGGGCAGGCCGGCATGTTGTGGGTCAAAGGCCCCAACGTGATGAAGGGCTACCTGCACGAACCGGAACAAACCGCGAGCGTGATCCGCGACGGTTGGTACAGGACCGGCGACCTGGCCCAACTGGATTCGGACGGATTCCTCACCATTATGGGCCGCCTCAGTCGTTTTTCGAAGATCGCGGGAGAAATGGTACCGCACCTGGCCGTCGAAGAGGAGATCGGCAAAGTCGAGCAAAGCGGCGAGGAAGACGCCTTGAGCTTCGCCGTCACCGGCGTCCCCGATGAGAAAAGGGGAGAGCGTTTGGTGGTGCTTTTCACCCGGCTCCGAAATTCGCCCGAAGCGATCGTGCGAGCCTTGCAGGAGAGCAATCTCCCGCCCCTCTGGATACCGTCGGCGGATAGTTTCCATCGCGTGGAGGCCATCCCGGTTCTCGGTACGGGAAAGCTGGACCTCGGGGCGCTCAAGGACCTCGCCGTGTCTTGCGCGGCGGCGGATACCCGGAGAGCCTGAAGCTCGGGCAAGGGGGGACGGTATCGAGGCCGTCAACCGTTCACGGGGACTGGGTTAATGCCGGCGATGAAAGCGGCGACAATGGGACTGCCGCCTTTGGGAGTCAATGGGCGGATACGTTTTTCGGCTCCCCTCGGACCGGGACGGGTACCCGGAATGGAAGGATGGAAACGCAGAGAACGCCGAGAACACAGAGACGAGAGAGTTGCGGCTACTTTCTCCTTTCTCCGCGTCCTCAGCGCCCTCTACGTTTCAAAAACAGCCTCTGCGCCTCCGCGTTCCGATGCCAGACCGGGCAGGCGCGTAAACGGCTACTCCAAGCCGTCAACCGCCGGCCGGTGCCTTGACCTCTCGAAGCGGCGGATCGAGAGGCTCGCGCTCGAATGACGAAGCCTGTGGGGTCACCAGCGATCCCCTACTCGTGCCGCAGAACGGCACGAAATCGTGATATGGCACCTCTGTAGCATTTGACACCACCTTTTTAGGTGTATCGCGATGGACCTCCCGATTGATTGATAGGTTGTTTGGCGGCACTAAGAGCCTGTCTTCAAATTAGATTGGGTGCCACCTTGCGGCTGGCAAGACGTAATTTTACAGCGCAGGATAAGAAGCTGGGCAAACTGGGGTACGCAGCTTTGTGAGTCTGCGTAAGATCGTTAACCCGCTTTCGGCGACTCTGCGCAGTGAAACTAATTTGAAGACATGCTCTAACTGCAATCAGCAGAATAATTGCGATCAAGCGTCACGTGAAGGCCCGACTCAACGGATACTGACGCCGGGATCCTCGGAATTGGGGGTCTCCGCCAATTCCGGCCCCGTCGCGTTTTCCGAATCCCGGATTTGCTCTTCCGATTCGCGCCGGGCGGCGTCGGCAATGAGGCTCACAAACTGCTCGCGGACGGTCGGTGAAACGTTGGTCAATTGGCCGGCGAGATGCCGCATGGCGGTACTGCGAACCGCGGCGGTTCGATACAGCGATCCCAGGAAGGCGAAGGTCTGTTGATAATTGCTCTCCGCCATGGCCCCAAAGAACGGGTTCATCGCCTTCGCAAGCAACTCGAGTCCGGCGCGGTCGATCTGAAGGAAGAGATCGAGGTCGGCGGAAACGTAGGCGGTGCCGTCTTTTTCCCGGATGTAGCTGCTGTTGAGCACGACGACGCAGCGCCCTTGCAGGGGCCGAAGCATCAGAGGGCCGCTGTATTGTCCTTCGGCGTACACGACATGGCAGCTCGGGGAATTGAGGACGTATTTCACGTGGGCCACCGTGCCGGCCGCGTCATCCAGCAGGTAACCGTCGTTCTCTCGCGGTTCCAGCCGCATTTTGGTAACGCCGAGGACTTGCCAAACTCCGACCACGACGTTAGGGTTTTCGACCAGAAACTGGTAGAAGCCAGGCTCGCATTGAATGATGCGGCCGGGCATCCTGCGGAACATGGCCGAGCGGTTGACCACCTCCAAGACGCGTTCCCGGTCTTGCGGGGCCAGCTTCTCCCATGGGATTTGCCCAATCGCCGCCCGCTTGACGTCGCGGCCCGAAACGCCGCGAACCGGCTCCAGCTCGACGATTTGTCCGGCCCGCGGATTGTCCGGCGGAGACGTCTCTTGGCCCGCGGCGAGACCGCAGGCGGCAGCCGTCACGGTCAAGACTACCGCCGCCAAAGCCGACCCAGGCCGCGTCCCGCGAACGAGACGCCGGACCGGACGCGGCGGGGGCGATGGGGAAGGGGCATCGAGGGGCTTGGGGCACGCTGCAATCATCGAGGGTGGCATAATGGACGGGCGGTTTGGCGTCACCGGCGGTGTCTTTCCATCAAGCAAGGTGAGGCGGCTTCCCGGGCTGACGTCGGGTGGCAAGGAATCCGTGACCTACGGATTCTATTCGGCACGGGAAGCCTTCTCCGGCTAGCAAAAACCGACGGCGGCGATTGGGCATACGGGCAAGCTGCGTTGTGCGGAGAATACAGGCAATCCGACGGCACGCCGATTCCCTATTGAGCGGGCACTGCCGGCTTGGGATAATCCGCGTCCAATTCAATCGATAATCTGCGTCCAGTTCAATCGCGGGAGCCGACGCGACGCCTATCTCGACCGGCCGCGCGGTCGCTCTGAAGTCGGACCTGGCGGGCCGTCCCCGCGCAGGGCAGGAGATACGATCCGGAATCGATGCGAGACGAACGGTCAGCCGCTGCACCCGCAAAGAGACAGAGGGTCCCGCGCACGGCGGCATCTACGACCGGCCGCGGCGCCGTGCGATTCTTTGTCTGGATCGGTTTCGTAATGCTTTGGGTGGCCGGGCTCGCGAGACTGCCGGAATCCTGGGACAAAATGCGGGCGGCGTCGTTGGAACGGAGGCTCCTCACGCCGCCGTGCCGAAATCCGGAGGGCATCATTGCCGAGCTGGCCGAGTTAGGCCCGGCAGGTCTGCCGTCCGTTGTCCGGGCACTCGACAGTTCGCAGGACGGCGTGGTCGAAGCCGCGCAAAGGGCGATCTGGCGAGAGCTGAAGACGGAAAGCGATGCCGCATCGCGTTCCGCGCGTATCACAACCGTGGTCCGCACGATGTTGGCGGAGTATCCGCGGTGGCGCGAGGCGACGCGATCCGCGGCCTATCCGTTGCTACGGACAATCGTGGATTCGCCTCATCCGCCTACGGCGCTCTCGCCCATCTATTTGGAGCAGTTGAAAGCCTTGGCGGCCGC
>JAAZNR010000760.1 GCA_012798155.1 Thermogutta sp.
CCGTAAAGCGGATTGCCTTGTTTGACAATATCGTGAGCAGCTCGCAAAGCAAATACTCGGAATCAGTTTCGCCCACAGGGTGAAACTTCAATTCAGATCTTGCCAAAGCCGAGGCCACAGTACCGTTGTGGGCAAGTGCTACATCGCGGGACCGAAAAGTCCGCGAAAAGGGGTGCGTGTTTCGAAGCGCGAGATCGCCTCGGCTAGCGCACCGCACATGAGCAATGAAAATCTTGCCGGCAAAAGATTCATAGTCGCGGAGGAATGTGGCCAATTTGCTGTTTAGGGTTCGAATCGGCTCCTTAAATATCTGGCAGGCCCGGCCGTCAAATCGGGCTATTCCCCATCCGTGCGGATTATATTCGCTGCGATGCCGGAACCCTCTAAAAGAGAGCGAGCACCGAACAGGCTGGTTAAAATTGAGGCCAAGCAACTCGCACATATGCGCTACCTTTCTTCTCAGTGCCGAACTAACCCGGTATCGTGAATTCCGGCGTAGTGAGTATGGGCCGGCACATCGGCCTTGTCAAGTCGGCGGCCCCGGCCCCTTTCGGCCGCGGGGTCTGTGAAAGTGGGAACAAGCACGAATGGCGCTGCCGGCATTTGTGGATGCGATGGGCGCACAACCCAAGCTATCGTGTGCAACGACTTATTGGTAAAATCCGACACACGGGAATCGGCCTGGGTTATGCCTGGGTTATCTTGCCCTCCCAGGCTATCCTTTAGTACTACAGCGCGAACTTGTGTCTGAATCAGCTCGTTGCAGGGTGTTTACGTCGATGCCCAAGGGCCGCCGTTTGCGCGTCGTTGACTGGGTGCGGCTCGCCCGGGCGCGGGCCTTGCGGCGCTGGTGGTATCGAATTTTCCACACCGTGCGTTCCAACAATTTGGCCGCCTTTTCCAGCTTCGGCGACCACGATTGGACGACGGCACCGGTGGCGGCGAACACTTGGCAGACGGTCACCTCCGGATTTTTCCCCCCCAGCCCTTGGCAGACGACGACCGGGAACAGGTAGCTTACCGCAGAGAGGATCAAGTGCCGCTGGAGGTCCAGCTACAACCGGCCCTCCCAATGCGTCGGGCCCGCTTCCCCTTTGTAGTCCATTTGGTCCTTCGCCTTGAACGCCGCGGTAAACGCCCGTCGCTTCTTCGCCATTCCTCGGACCTCCGGAAGAGCCTTGCGTCCCGGGTACAAGACGCCTTGTTCCGCCGTCCAGGTCTTGGGGGCCGGTTCGCGGCCTGCGCGTCGCACGGTTCGCTTTTCGCATTTGGGTCTCATTCCCGTGCCCACCGGGCATGGAAAGCGGCCTTGCGATCGACTCCTTTCATGGAACGCACAAAGTGCCGATCCGTGATTGCCGAATTGTGCCGAGCGGCGATATCGAAGACATTGGCGGCCGTTGCCACGAAGCGGCAAGCCGGGCCCGTCGTGGGGTTGCGGAAGAAAGGCCGGTTGACCACAATGGTCGGAGAAAATGAACCCCCGCGGACGTCCGGACGAAAGGAGCCTCTGTATGGGTGCCGGGGATAACCCGATGAACGAAGAGGAAATCAACCGTTTGGCCGGCCTCGCCAAAAACGGCACTCGCGAGGAGCAAGACGAGGCCTGGCGAGAACTGGTCCCCGAGATAAAGGTCCTAGCCTATTACGCCGCCGACAAACTAGGCACGCTTCCTC
The DNA here is from genome assembly GCA_012798155.1 of Thermogutta sp. Classification (GTDB taxonomy): domain Bacteria; phylum Planctomycetota; class Planctomycetia; order Pirellulales; family Thermoguttaceae; genus Thermogutta. Next base: position 1,678 of record JAAZNR010000760.1, read on the forward strand.
GAGCAATTGGCGGCCTTATCGATGAGGCTCCGAGTATCGTCTTCGAACGATTAGATCGCTACGACGAGGGGCGGCCCTTTCGCCGCTGGGCCTTTGCGGTGCTGCGGAACTGGATGATTGATGAAAACAGGAAGCGACGGCGCAAGCGGAAGTACGAGATTCCCAACGATCTGGTTGAAGATTTCCCTGAAATCAGCCGGGGCTTTGAGCCTCGCCCCTACGAGAACCTTCCGGACCTAGACCGACCATTCTCCGATGCGGATTTAACTCAACTAGAAAAAGACCATACCGCGCAGGCTCGCGTGATTGGGCTAACGATTGTGAACCTGTGGAAGAACGTGCCGTCCGAGCGGTGGCAGGCGTGGCTCGCGGAGACGGACTTGCCGCACGATTTCCCGCCCCAAGAGATGGAGCAGTACGACGAATACGGCGAACGAATCGAACGGTTGGCCGAAATGCTCCACGTGAGCGAGCAATCGCTGCGGATGCTAAA
>JAAZNR010000006.1 GCA_012798155.1 Thermogutta sp.
GATCGCGACCTTGGTCTATTCGCCCTTGGAGCAAGGCCTGCTCACCGGCCGCATCGGCATGGACCGAACATTCTCGCCCGAGGAATACCGCAACATGATTCCCTGGTTCAAGCCGGAGAATCGCCGCCGGGTGTTGCAGGTGCTGGAGGGGTGGCGCGATCTGTGCGAGGCCTATCGCTGCACGCCGGGGCAATTGGTGCTGGCCTGGACGATCGCCCAGCCCGGCGTGACCGTGGCCCTGGTGGGAGCGCGAAAGTCCGCGCACGCGGAGGAAAACGCCAAGGCGGGAGAATTGCGGCTGGACGAGGCGACGCTGGCCCGCATGCGCTGCGACGTGGAGGCCTTGGGGGAACCGGCCTGAACCGCCCGTTCTCACGGCTTGCAGGCCCGCCGCGGACCGCCGGGCTCCGCGCGAAGAGGCCCTTCCGCCATCTTCACCGCTTGCGGAACCAGTAGGCGGCCACAGAGACGGCGCGGAGCAGGATGTTCGGCCTGGCGGGCGTCTCGTCCTCGGTGACCATCATGTACGAGCGGAAGCTCTCCAGGAGGTCGTGGAGGCGTTCCGCCAAATCGCGGCGCCGGCGGTCTCGATAGCGGACCAGCGTGGCATGGACCTGGAGCCGCGTCCGCGTCGTGCCTCGGCTCGCATCCCGCGGCCGCTCTTCGTCCAAAAGGACCTCCAGGGCGAAGCAGGCCGGGCGATCGCCCCGCCGCCGCTGCCGCGGCGGGCGGCGGTCCTCGATTTCGATGTCCATGCGGTTGCGGTCGACGCGGGTTATCCGGGCCTGGTGATCGGCGATGAACCCGCGGAGCTTCTCCAGGGCGAGATTGGGGGGCACATCGGTATGGAAGACGCGGCTGACGGCCAATTGCACGGACCCGCGCCGCCACGGCCAGAAAGACGACTTGGGCCGGCCGGATTCCCCGTTGTTGCCGCTGCCCAACTGCACGACGGTATTCCGCCCCTTGGATTTGGCCTCCAGCAAGGCGCGGTCGGCGCGGCGGAGCACGGTCTCGGCGGTGTCGCCGGGTTGGATTTCCGTGACGCCGAAACTGGCGGTAACCGAGCGTCCCCCCAGCCGCGGTTGCAGCGTTCCGGCCAGCAGGCGCCGCAATTGCTCGGCCCGGCGTGCGGCGGCGGCCGCGTCGCACCCGGCACAAATCACGGCGAACTCCTCTCCGCCGTAGCGCGCCACTAGGTCCCCCGTCCTGCACTGGCCGCTCAAAATCGAGGCGAAGCTGCGGATGGCGTCGTCGCCCGCCTGGTGCCCGTGCACGTCGTTGATCTGCTTGAAGCGGTCCAGGTCCGAGAGGATCAGGCTGAAGGGGGTGTGATGCCGGCGGTACTGCTCCGCGAAGAAGGCCAGCATGCGGTCGAACTCGGCCCGATTCGCCAATTGCGTCATCGGATCCTTGTTCACCTTCTCCTTGAGCGTCTCCACGCGCTGTTCGAGGTTGATCTCCGGCGAAGCGTCGTGCATGACCATGACGGCCCCCACGATCGCCCCGCCTTCCAAAATCACGGGTGCCACGTGGCAATCCACGGGGATCGGCGCGCCGTTGCGACCGCGAATCGTCAATCGCCGCAGGTTTTGCATGCCGTAGCGGATGGCGGTGACGACCGGGCAGGTCTCTTCGTCGATCAAATTGCCGCGCTCATTGCGCAGGCCGACAATGCCGGGACTCCACAGCCGGGAACGGATGCCGTCCGCCGCGATGCCGGTCAAGCGCTCCATGCCGTGGTTCCACTGGAGGATTTTCCGCTGGGCGTCGAAGAACGCCACGCCGTCGTGCATGTGCGCCAGCAAGCGGTGCTGGAAGACGGTTTCCAGCTCGGGCGGGACGATGGCGCGGGAAGCGGCGGGCGCGTCCCACAGGCTTTCGGCCAAGTGGGGATCGATCGCCGTGAGCCAACTCGCATCCGCCTTTTCCAGCGGTCCCCAAAACGCCGACCAATCGTGCGCGGCGAACTCCGCCACCAATTCGGGGTCGAACTGCGTCCCCGCGTAGTGATACAACTCCGCCACGGCGCGTTCCACGCTCATGCCGGAGCGGTAGAGGTGATCCGTGGTCATGGCGTCGTAGGCCTCGGCCACGGAGATCATCCGCGCGATCAGAGGAATGGCTCGGCCGCGGAGGTTGTAGCCGGGGCGACTGCCGTCGAACCAGGCCGGCACGTGGTCCAGGGCCGTCAAGAATTCCGAATCGCTCGTGATTCGGCTCATGATGTCCAGCGTCATGTGACGCGCGCGCTCGACGTAGAAGGCCTCCTCGGAAGTGAGTGGGCCGGGCTTGAACAGGATTTGGTCGGGCAGCCCGATCATGCCCACGTCGTGCAGCAGGGCCGCCGCCTCCAAACGTACCCGCTGATCAGCCTCCAGCGTCCGCTGACCGGCCCAGGCCGAGCAGATCATGGCCACGCGGAGTGTGTGCCGGGCGGTGGGTGCGTGCCGGACCTTGAGGGCCGCGAACAAGCCGGCCGCCGCCCCCAGCCTTTGCCTGAGCCATGCCGAGGCCGTCGCGTCTTCTTCGCCCGCCGCCCCCGGGGCGGATACCGTTCCGGATTCCATCGCACTCGAGTCGGGGACCGCAGCCCCGCCCGCTTGAACCGCCCAGGCGATGTCCGCCCCCCCAGCGTTTCCGCTTGTGCCCGGGAGCGAAATCCCGGCGGCGTCCGCCACGGTCGCAAAAACGGGGGTCGAGTTGTCGGCCGTGGGTTGCTCTCGGCTCATGCGGTACCCTCTCGTTCCGTCCGGCGAATAGACTCCGCGGCCGGAAAGCTTGGCGCGGCAAAGCCCTCTCGCGGAAAAAGAGTAAAAAGAGCATTGCGTCGCCGGATCGGCGACGGCCTCGGAATCGCGGCCCGTTCCGCCGAGCAGTGCGGCCGCCGCCCGGCCGGGTCATGACGCCGCACGGTCGTTCGCCGACGCGCTGGAGCCA
>JAAZNR010000761.1 GCA_012798155.1 Thermogutta sp.
CGGGCGGATCGCCGTTTTTTCGCCCCGCGAGCGGCCAAAGGATGCCGAACAATTGGCGCATGTCCTTGATCACGGAGCGATCCACCCGAGCAAGTTCGGGGTCCCGCTCCGCCAAGTTACGCCGCTCCAGGCGGATTTTTCCGCTCACGGTGAGTCGGTCCTCCATTCGCCCCTCGGCCTTGCATTCCGTATATCTCTCGTCCTGGGAGACGATCTCGGCCGTCAGATAGAGCAATTGCCCCGGCTCCACGAATTGGCCGTAACGGATGCGTTTGGCCTCCTTCAAGACCACGATGCTGTGGGCAAAATCCTCCGAGGCGCGAACCAGCCACGCGGCCGACTCCGTAAGCGCCTCCAACATCAGGACGCCCGGCAAAACCGGAAACCGGGGAAAGTGGTCGCCAAGATACTCCTCCGCCAGGGAGAGGACCTTCACGGCCCGAATGCGGCGTCCCGGTTCCAATTCCAAAATCCGATCAATCAGACTGAACCGCATGGATTCGCTCGGAAGATAAAATAGGCAACCTGAGCACGAACGAGAAACGCAGCCCCTGAGTATAAAGTTTTTCGATCATTCCCACAACGCCGACCACGGTCGACCGAGCCGTTTGCGTAAGCCGTTTGCGTTCATCCCGGCCACGACGGAGCGCGGCGTTCCAATTCCCGGCACGTTCCCATGTGGAGGGACGCCGGCCGGGTGGCTAACGCATCACGCGCAAGCGCGAGCCGCTAGCGTCAGCTAGCGGTGGATCGCTACCCACGATTGCAACGGCCGGGTGGCTGGGGTCGTAGCGTAGCGCAGCCCCCAGCCGCGCCTGTTCGCAGCGATTCCACCCGCCGGTTTACGCCGGCGGCTCGAGTTGTGTCGTGCGGTTCCACCCGCCGGCTTGTGTCGGCGGCTCAGGTTTCGGCGCGAAAATTCCGGCGATCGCAACCATCACCGACCGGGTGGCTGGGATCGTAGCGAAGCGGAGCCCCCAGTCAGCCGACTTCGCAGCGTTTGCACCGCCGGTTTACGCCGGTTCGCGTTGCCGCAGGTATTCCGCCAGGGCATCCTTCCAATGGGGTAAAGGGGGGGCATCCGAAAACCGGTGGTATTTCGAGGTATCCAGCACACTGAAGGCCGGTCGCGGGGCCTTGGCGCCGTATTCCTCTGTGCTGATCGGCCGGATGTCCGCGTCGTGTCCCAGCAGGCGGAAGATCTCGCGGGCGAAGCGGTACCATGTCGTCGCCCCGCCGTTCACCACGTGGAACGTACCGTACATCCCGCTCCGCAGGAGATAAATCACGGCGGCGGCCACGTGCGGGACGTAGCTGGGCGTGCACCACTGGTCGTCCACCACGCGGAGCGTCTTCCCCTGTTTTCCCAAGCGGATCATGGTCTCCACGAAGTTGCCCGGCGAATTCGGCCCCAGCCGCCCGTACAGGCCGCACGTCCGCACAATATAGTGCTTTTCCCATGCCAACGCCCGCAGCTCGCCCTCGTATTTCGACCGAGCGTACACCCCCCGGGGAAAGGCGGGGTCTTCCTCGCGGTGCGGCTCGGCGTCCGGCCCGGAGGTGCCGAAGACGTAGTCCGTGCTGATATAGACCAGCGGGCAATCCAGGCGCTGGGCGGTTTCGGTCAAGATGCCGGTGCCTTCGGCGTTGACGGCGAGGCATCGCTCCGGCTCGTCCTCCGCGCGATCCACGGCCGTGTAAGCCGCCGCGTGAATGATCGCTTCGGGACGCAGGGCGGAAAGCCGCTCGCGGATTTGTTCGGGATGGGTCAAGTCGAAGTCGGGCAAGTCCAGCCCCACGGCGGCATCGCCCAGTCGGCGGCACAGTTCGCCCCCCAATTGCCCGTTACTCCCCGTGACCGCAATCATGGCTGCGTCTCGCCCAGTTTCCGCAGTTCCGGCCGCCGACGCCGGCGGCCGAACCGGCATCGTTTTGCCGTCATCGGCCCGGGTAGCGCGGTAACGATCCGCTCCCGGCCCCCCCGCAGTCTCAATCTTGGTTCAACACCGCGGCCGCTGCAACCCGCCCGGCAAGCGAGAAGGCCTGACGCCATGGCCGTGCTATCCCTTAGACGGATAGTAAGTGACGCAATCTCAGACGGACAGAAGCGACGCAACCTTGGACGGTTCGAAATGACACAATTGTGGACGAACAGAAGTGACACAATTTCCGACGGACAGGAGCGACGCAATCTTGGACGGATCGAAATGACGCATTCCTAAAAGCCTGGAACTCAAGGGTCATGACGCCCTTGAGGGGACCTCGGTGGATACCACTGATTTGAGACAGGCAAATCTATCTATACCGATTTGAGACAGACAAGTCTATAAGCCGTTTGCGTGAGAGCAACCGGCCCACCAATAGGCGGCATCCGCCCGCCAATCGCCCCCATCAATAGGCGGCATCCGGCCCCTGAGGTTACCGCAACCAGCCGGGTTTCAGGGGTGCATCGCAACCGGCTTGCTTAGCGCTCGTTGCCTGACGTGCGGCGGCGCGGCAGACGCAGGATGAAGACGGTCTCCTCGCCGGGTCGGCTTTGCACGCGGATCTCGCCGCCGTGCAGTTGGGCGATGCGCCAGGCCTTAGGCAGCCCGAGCCCCAGGCCGCGGCCCGCCTGCCGTGCCGAGTAATAAGGCTCGAAGATGTGCCGCCGCTGCTCGGGCGAGATTCCCGGCCCATTGTCGCGGACCTCCAACAGGGCCTCGTCTTGCCGGGCGTGCAGGGCGAGGCTGACGCGGCCGCCTTCCGCCGCGGCCTCGACGGCGTTCTTGCCCAAGGCGGTAAAGGCCGCCGCCAATTGCACCGGGTCGGCCTGCACTTCCACACGTTCCGTCGGCAGTTCGCAGTTCAAG
>JAAZNR010000762.1 GCA_012798155.1 Thermogutta sp.
TAGGCACGAAAAAGGGTCGCGTGGCATGGGCTGTCACGCGACCCGGTGAAGGGTGGCTGAGGGGACTCGAACCCCCAACGTCCAGATCCACAGTCTGGTGCTCTAACCGATTGAGCTACAGCCACCGTAGGTGCGGCATGCACGGCCCCGCTCGCCCCCGGCTCGATCATGGCGCAGGCGACCGCCGGCCCTGCGTTTCCCTCGCCGGTCAAGCGAAAGACGACCAACTCTTGCGTCTGACTCTTCAGTCTAATGGTGCCCTTCGCCGCGGTCAATGACGGCCCAGTGCGTCGGACGCGACGGGGCGCGTCGCTCCCGGGGCGGTGCCGTTGGGGGTCTGGGGGCTTCGCTCCGCTTCGACCCCAGCCACCCACGGCTCTTGCCGCACGCCCAACGCTTCTGCCAGGCAGCCAACGCTCTTGCCGCACGCCCAACGCTTCTGCCAGCCAACCAACGCTCTTGCCGGCCACGCAACCTTTTCCCAGCCAACCAACGCTTGTGCCAGGGACCAAACGCCTTTCCCAGCGACGCAACACTTTTGTCAGGGACGCAATGTTTTTCCCAGCCACCCCAGCTTTTTTGTCCCGCCGCCCAACTGTTCCCCGCCAGCCAGGTTTTCCCTGGCCACTCCGGCGAGCGATGGGAAGCGTGCGGCGCGATGGAGGGCCGCGCTCCGTCGTGGCCGGGATCAACGCAAACAGCTCCTCCACTGCGGGGAATGGCGTCCCGTTGTCCGACGCAGGTCCGCCAACTATGATCAAGTCAGGCCCGCCCACCATGATCAAAATGGATTCGTAATACGTCACTATGATTAGTACGTCACTATGATTAGATTGGATTCGTGATGTTTCACTATGATTAGGTTGGGTTTCTGATGCTTCGCGGGGTGCGTCATCCGCAGGCGGAAGCAGGCGGATCGGAGTTGGGAGACGGCCCCGCCGCGGCCGATGCGTCTCGGAGCACCACTCGGTGAATATCTCTCGGCGGATTGGTAAACATCCTTTCGGCGGATTCCGCCCCGGCCTTGCTTATGAGCCTGACTACCGACGAACTTTCCGAAAAGGCACCCGTCACGCCCGGCCGCACGGTCAAGACGATTTGGCCCACGATCGCTCTCTGGTCCCTCGGGGCCGGCATGGCGCGGCTGTGGAACCGGGCGCTCTCCGCCCATCGCTTCCTGACGATTGCGGTAGGGGCGGCCCTGGCAGTCCCCGCCGCGGTGCTGTATCTCTGGAGGGTTCGTCCCTGGGCGTGCACGTACTATCGGCTGGCCGAAAACGGCGCGGCCGTGCTGCGGGGACTTCCCGCCCGGGCGGCACAATTCGTGCCCTGGCAAGAGGTCACGCGGATCGAAGTGCGGCTGCTACCGGGGCAAGAGCGGTCCGGGGCGGGGGACATCGTTTTCTTTCGCGGGGACGACGAGGCCCTGCGTTTTTCGGCCGTGCCGTTCGCGCCGGCCGTAGCCGAACAGGCAAGGAGGATATGGAATGCCCAGCGGGCCTTCCACGAGATTCTTGCCCGCCGCGCCTCCTAGACCCACCGGACCGCGAACGGCCGGTCGCGGGGGAGTCTCATTCGGCGTCAGTCGGTTTCCAGGACGGGCGAGGAGCTTCGTACCCGGCGCACCAGCCGCGCGATTTCGCCGGATTCCAAGGCGGCCAAAAAGGCCGGCACATCCGGGTAAATCGCATGGCTGAGAAACTTGACGGCCCAGTTGTGCCGCATGGGGCTGATGCTGACGACCGCGGCTCCGTGCTGATGGGCCTCCCACATCTCGATCGCCGTCCCCATGGAGGCCTGCGGCACGTAGGCCACCAGCAGGTCCACCTCCCGGCACATGCGGTTGTGATGGAAGAAGACGTCTCGGCCGGTCTTCGGCTCATAATCGAGCGAATTACGATGGTCCGCCAAGGGGTCATAGATCTCCGCGTGGGGAAACGTCCGGGCCAAGGCCTGCCGCAGCAACTGCCGATAGTCTTGGTCGTGCAACCCTTTCTCGGTCAATGAGCCTTGCATGATCCCGGCAAGAAAGACCTTCATAGGGGGCGAAGTCCTCGGTTTCGATAGTACGGGCGGGAAGCCAGCCTGGATGCGATCCGCCGGCCTCATCAACCGGGCGGGGATTCAGTGCATCTCTTCGATCATCTTACGGAAGGCGTCGGCGTTGGCGGAGACAGTCCGGGCGGGGCCGTAAAACTTGATGAAATACGGCATGCCGCCGTCCGGCGCGGCGATGATGGCCCCCAACATGCGGTAGTTTTCGCGAGGGACGGCATTTCCCATCATCGGCCCGCTCGATTCGTTGTACGTGCCCGAAATATCAACAAGGTGCACTTCCGTCCCGGCGGCCTGAATGGTTTCGATCTTGGCCCGTTCGCGGTTGTCGGCGCCGTCGGGCTGGGTGAATTGGGCGAGCCAGCGATCGATGTTGGCCTCGACCGATCCCCCCGCCGCCATGAAGGTCACGCGGCCGTCGCGAGGGTCGCCCTCCGCGGCAGGCACGGAGAGTTCGTACTCGATCATGTTGACGGCGGGTCGCCGCGGCTGCCATCCCTGGGGAGGCGTGACACGATACTTGCCGGCTAGCACCAACTCACCGCCGTCGGTCGACTCGGCGGGCGAAGGGGGTGAGGCGATGTCGGTTCCCGGCGTCGCCGATTCCACGGCACCGCCCTCGTTTCCCGCGGAAGGCGGAGCCGCTTGAGCGCCGGCGGCCGGCCCCGCGGATTCCGTCGGTCGGATGACGACGGTTTCCGCTTCCCCGGTCGCATCCGGCGAAACCGGCTGCTTGGCGCACCCCGCGGCCAAGATTGCGGCAACGGCCCCCGCGGCAAACAGGCCGTGCGAAAAAGCACGTCCGCCACGCGCCCGATCGGCCTGCAACGCCAACCCCCCTCCAAACGTCGGACCCTCTACAGACGCCGGACTCCCTACAAATGTCGGACACTCTACAGTCGGACACTCTAGAAACGTCGGCAAAGCCATCGCAACGATCCCTCAATTCACGAAGATTTGCAAGAGGTAGCGGATTTTGGGCGCCCAGGGCACGCAAGACGGCAACGCCGGACAAGACCCGAGGCGGCTCACGCCGAAAGCTCGCGGAGGGCATCCAAGACCTGTTGATCGTGCCCGTCCACTTGGACGCTTTTCCAAACCTTGCGAATCTTGCCCTCGGCGTCGATCAGGAACGTCGATCGCTGGATGCCGAAGGACTTTTTGCCGAAGCGCACCTTTTCCCGCCAGGCGCCGTACTTCTCGGCGACCTTGTGGTCGGTGTCGGCCAGCAAGGGGAAGTTGAGCCGATA
>JAAZNR010000763.1 GCA_012798155.1 Thermogutta sp.
ACCTCCACCGCCAACGCCCCGTCGTGCCACAGCGTGCCCTGCCCCTCGGTCGTCAGGTGCAGCGAGATCCGCGCGGCGTCCGCCGGCATGGTGAACGTCCCGGAGAGCAGCGTCCAATCGGTGGTGTCTTGGATGCCGGACCCGGTCCCGCGCATGGGGCTATCCGCCGACAGGGTCCCGTCCGCCCGATGGATGTGCAGGTGCAGGCGGAGGTCGCCGTCGCGGAGGTCCCGGCAACGTCCCCAGACGGCCAGAAGGTAGGTACCGCCCGGCCGGACGGGGACCTCCTGCTGCCGACCCCGCCAGCTCTTCGGGGCGTCGGGGGCGATCGTCATCTTGGCGGAATGCGGCCCCAAGCCGGGAGCGGCGATCTCGTCGCGCCCCAGCGTCACGCCCGCCGCGTTCGCAGTCCGCGTCCAGGCCGCCGGATCGTCGGCGTCGAAGTCCGCGTCCTTCAGCAAATTGGCGGGAGAGCGGACCAGCGCGGCATAGTCGGCCGGATCGGGCTCGCCCTCGTGCACGGTCGGCTCGGCCGTGTAATAGACCCCATAATCGGCGACGGATCGGGCGGGCAAGGTCGCCTCCAGGAGCATCCAGTCCTCGATCCGCCGGGCGGGTTGCGGCCGCCCCTGGTGCAAGATGACGACCCGAGCGGGGTCCAAACGCCCGCCCAGCCGATCCCGCAGGTGATTCAGCGGGATGCCGACCAAACCGGAAAGCTCCCGCTCGCCCAAGTTCCATGCCCGGACCAGGACGCGGCGATCGCACGCGGCGGCAGGGCCGTCGCTCGGCCAATCGGTCTGCCTGCCCAGGGCGCGGAGTTCCAGGCGTTCCACGTCGCCGGCCTCGGCCCGCCACGGCTGCCCGTCCAGGCATTCCAGCCGCACATCGTCGAACCAGGCCGTGCCGGTCCCGCGGAGGACGGTCCCCAGGTCGGCTCGATCGGCGTCCGGCGGGGCGACGAACTCAGCGCGGACCTGCTTCCAGTCGTAGGTCCCTTCGCCGCCGCTCAGTGTGGGCGAGGCCAGCATGGGGTTGTCGCGATTGCCCAGGTGGATGTACCAACCCGCGAAGCCGCGGACGTTTTCGGCCCGCACCCAGGCCGTCATGACGTACCGCGCCCCGCCCAGGATGCGGATGTTGTGCTGCCGCGTGGCGATCCAGCTCGGTTCCGCGCCCGGTTCGACGACGGTCTTCAAGCAGCGTTTACCGGATCGCGGCGACTCGTCGGTCCATGCGGCCCGGTGCTGAGGGTCGGGCGGGTCGTGCCTCCAGCCGGCGGGCGCCGCGTCGGGACCCCCGCCCCACTCGCCCCGTTCCAAGTCGCCGTTGAGCAGGCCCATGCGGGCTTCGAGATAGTCGGGCAGGCGACCGGCCGAGGGATTGTCGAAATAGACGTAGTAGCCGCGGGCGGCCTGGGGCGGACAGTCGGCGGGCACGATCAGGCTGCTTGCCGCGGGGATCGGCCCCTCTCGCACCGCGGCGCCGTCCGGCCCGACGACGTCGAACAGAAGCTCCCGCCCGTTTTCATCGCACAGCCGCAGGCTCGTCGCCTCGGCGTGGACCAGGCCCTGACCCGGCCCGGAGCCTAGCGGCACCTCGATCGGCACGCCCTCCAGCGCTTGCGGCGAGTCGTTGACGACGCGGATGGGAATCCGGCACCGCCAATAGTCGCCGCCGCTCAAGTAGAGCGGATGGTGCCAGTCGGCGGCCGTGACGGGCATCGCCGCAACGAGGAGTAACATGGCCGCCGAGGCCGACCGGCGTCCCAACGTCCGCGATGGAGAGTCCTTCATGGGAGGCTCCTTCTACCCGCTTCTACCCGCCGGGTTGCCCCGGCGGATCAGGGAACGGATGCAAAACGCAAACGTAGTGCGCAAGCGCGCGAGCGCGAGTCCGGGTGGCTGGGGTCGAAGCGGAGCGAAGCCCCCAGACAGCCGTCTTCGCGCCGCTTCCACCACCAGCTTACGCCGGTGGCTCGCGTCGGATTGCGCTATAACACCACCAGCTTACGCTGGTGGCTCCAACTACATTTCCGCCACCGGCCGCTCCAGTATTCGTGGCGTTCGTTTTCGTGGAGC
>JAAZNR010000764.1 GCA_012798155.1 Thermogutta sp.
GAAACGGCCGTCCGGCGGCGAGGGGTCCTGAGGGAAGCCGTCGCCGGTCTCAGTTGGGCGTGTCCAGATAGGGGTCTTGCCCCATCTGTCGCTGCATCTTCTTCCGCTCGCGTTCGAAGTGCATGAGGGCCTGGCGATCGCGAAAATGGCGGCGCTCGATTCTCCGCTGGGCTTTTCGGAAGAGGGACGCCAATTCGGGGAACAAACGCTTGGCCCGGCGGCCCAGCCCCGCATAGCGCGCGGCCCGCCTCGGCCCAAGCCCCTTCTCCAAGAGTTCGTCCTCCAGGGACAGGAATTGCCGAAAGGAACCGGGATCGCCTTGGCGACCGCAACGTCCGCGCAACTGCCAGTCGATGCGGGCGGCATCGTGCATCTCGGTGCAAATCACGTGCAGTCCGCCCAGCTCCGCCACCCCGGGACCCAGGCGGATATCCGTTCCCCGACCGGCCATATTCGTGGAAACCGTCACGCGGCGCATCTTGCCGGCCTCCGCCACGATGGCCGCTTCCTGCTCGACGTAATGGGCGTTCAAGACCTCGTGCTCGATCCCCCGCCGCTTGAGGAGGCCGGAAAGGAATTCCGACTTTTCGATGGACCGCGTTCCGATCAAGACGGGACGACCCAGGGCGTGCATTTCGCAGGTCTCATCCACGACGGCGTTCCACTTTTCCTCTTCGGTGCCGAAGATCAGGTCGGGCAGACGCTTGCGAATGCTGGGGCGATTGGTGGGGATGATGATGACGGGGCACTTATAGATGCGGCGCAACTCGCGGCTGGAATCCCGGCCGGTGCCCGTCATGCCCGCCAGGTGGCGGTAACGGAGGAAGAAATCCTGCACGGTCACTCGGGCGGCCTGTCCCGTCGCCACCGTGACCTCCACTCCCTCTTTGGCCTCCACGGCCTGATGGATTCCGTCCCGCCACTTTCTCCCCTCCGCCATGCGGCCCGTGAACTCGTCCACGATCACGATCTCCCCGTCGCGAACCACGTACTCGCGATCGCGGATGAAGTCCCGCGCCACCTTGATCGCCCGTTCCAAGTATTCATACACATGGAACATGCCGACGGTCGCCAAGGCGTCGGGCTTGGGGAGTTGCCGAGCCTTGCGTCGGCCGGCCCGAGTCAGCTCCACCGACTTCTTCTCGTGGTCGTATTCGTAGTCCTCATCTTCGAGGAACTGCCGGGCCGTGCTTGCCGCCCATTTGTAACACTCCACCGCGATCTTTTCCTCTTCCGTCGGCAGGGCGCTGATGATGAGCGGCGTACGCGCCTCGTCGATGAGGATGCTGTCGGCCTCGTCCACCAGGGCGAAGAACGGTTCCCTTTGGACGGGCAGCTCTCCGTGCTCTTCGCTCCGATCGGCCAGCATGCCGCCGATGAGATCGCTTTGCCCCTCGCGGATCTTGCGAAGAAGCAGCCGGTCTCGCAAGAAGTCGAAACCGAACTCCTTGGCCGTGCCGTAAGTGACGTCGGCCGCGTACGCTTTGCGCCGTGCCTCTTGCGACATATCCGTCTGGATCACGCCGACGGTCAGCCCCAAGGCCTCGTAAATCGGTCCCATCCATTCGGCGTCGCGTTTGGCGAGGTAGTCGTTGACGGTCGCCAAATGGCAGCCTTGCCCGGCCAAGGCATACAGGCACATGGGCAGCGTGGCGGTGAGCGTCTTGCCCTCGCCCGTCTGCATCTCCACGATGGCGTGATGAAACAGGGCGATCCCCCCCAGGACTTGAACGTCGAAATGCCGCATGTTCAGCCGCCGTCGCCCCGCCTCGCGGACGAGCGCGTACGTCTCGGGAAGCAGGCGACCGAGCGGCTCGCCGCTGCGAGCACGATAGCGCAAGGCCAGGCTCCGCTTCCGCAGGTCGGAGTCCGTCAGCGATTGGCATTGCGGCTCCAGTTCCCCGATCCGCGCTACCAACGGCCTCCAGTGGGATATCCAGGCACGGGAAGGGATCGGCAGGACGGCGGCAAGATTCGTTCCGGATGACGGCATATCAACGCACTTCTTGTGTACGGCTTGGCTATGGCGGATGGATCGATGGTAGGCGTCATCCCCCGGGGATGCATCTCGGATTATAGGAAACCTCCCGGCAACGGGGGATGCGACTTCGGCGGCAACCGACGATGCGGCCGCCACAGACCCGAACCTTCACCGCCGGCCGCCGTCCCTTTCTCCCCCGCCCGCGGACGTTCTTGAGCTACATTTCATTAACCAACCATACCTTTTGTTCCCGCCCCGCGGAGGCGCGCTCGGCGTGCCGCCGCCGGGTGCCATCGTCCCCGTCCAATTCGTAATGCGTCCCACGGCCATGGAAAACTCGCGACAATTACGGCAGCGGCTGTTCGTCGATCCGGAGGTGCAAGCGGCTCTCCTCCTCCGGGTCGTGACGTACTGGGTGCTTTGTTTGGCGGCCGTCGCTTTGATGTTGCTTTGCGGGCGTGTCATCGCCGGTCCGCCGCGACCGGTCTTCGCCCATTGGGAGGACCTGTGGTTCCGCTTCGGGCCGCTGTTCTTCGCATCTCTCGTGGTCTTACCCTTGATCTTGATGGACATCATCCGATGGAGCAATCGGTTCTCGGGACCGCTGATTCGGTTGCGGCGTTCGATGCGGGCGCTGGCCCGCGGCGAGACGGTTGCCCCCTTACGCTTCCGGCAAGGCGATTTCTGGAAAGACTTCGCGGACGAATTCAACGCCGTCGTGGAGCGGGTCGAGGAATTGGAACGGCTCCTGCAAGCAGGCCAAGCCGGCCGCGAAGGTTCAGCCCGAAGTCTCGCCCCGCCGGCCGGGGACAAGCAAGCGGCGCCGTCTCCTGCAAGCTCCGGTTCGGGCCGGCCGCTCGTGTTTCCCACCGGGGGAGCGGATTTTGCGTCTGCGAGCTTCATCGACCAGGGGTAGGTTTCCAAACCCAGGGGACGAATGCTTGGTTCCCACGCAAGCGAGGAGCCGGCGCCGGCAGCCCCCTGGCAATTCGGGCCGCGCCGGAAACGCTTCCATGATTGCTACCGCTTCCTTGCGGCGCTATACTCAAGGCAGTCGGGTAGGCAGCGTGATCGCCGGTGTGATCGCCGGCGTGCGTTGATCCCTGCGACTCGCGGATGAAGGATGAAGATCGTCCGCCCATGCGGGGGCCGCCTTCGCCTCCGGCAAACCCGGCTGCGGCGGTGATCGGATGTGCTCCGATCGGGATTCCGTCGCTGCCTCCGTTGTCCAATCGCTTCACTCAAGGCCTTTTGATGGGAGATTGCACCATGTTGAGTCGTCGCAACTTCGTCGGCACGTCCGCCGCCGTGATGGGGACCCTGGCGGCACCGCGTTGGCTGGTGGGCATCGGCTCGGCCCAAGAGGCCAAGTTGGCCGAGGGGGCTCCCCATGCTGAAAAGCTGGGCTGGCGGCTGGGCTGCCAAGCGTACAGCTTCAATCGCTTCAGCTTCTATGAAGCCGTCAAGAAGAACGCCCAGCTCGGGCTGCGCTACATCGAAGCCTACCCGGGCCAACGCTTGGCACCGGAAGGGGAC
>JAAZNR010000765.1 GCA_012798155.1 Thermogutta sp.
CTTTACGCTTCGATCCGCCGATGATGTCGGCGATCCGGAGATGATTTTTGTGGCCATGGTTGATAAAATCACTAAGGAATCCCCGAATAATCTCCCCGCAGATACCGCGGAACCCCAATCGCCCCCCGCTTCGTCGGTACTCGATTGGCATTTTCCGAGCATTGTACCTGTTCGTGTCCCCGGGGAGGTCGGCTCCCCGAGCGAAGACGACTTGCATCGCCTTGCGGAAGTCAGCCGACTGTTGGAAGGGGCCTCGGCCGAAGAAATCATTACGTGGGCCATAAAGATTTTTTTCCCGCAAGTGACCATGGCCACGGCCTTCGGTCCCGAGGGTTGCGTGATTTTGTCAATTCTTGCGAAAATCGAGCCTCGGGTCCGGGTTTTCAATCTTGATACCGGGTATCAATTTCAGGAAACTCTAGAATTGCGAGATCGGATCGCCCGAGAGCTGGGTATCGAGGTGGAATTGGCCCAACCCGAAACCTCCGTCGAAGAATATGAACGGACGCACGGCGGACCGCTGTACAAGACCAACCCCGACCGATGCTGCTTCGACCGCAAAATTGAGGTGCTTCGGCGGGAGGTCGTCGGTTATCGGGCATGGATCAGCGGGATTCGACGCGATCAGAGCCCCCATCGCGCCAACGCCCCGATCGTCGGTTGGGACAAAAAGTTCGGGCTGGTCAAAATCAATCCCTTGGCCAATTGGAAGAAAGGGCAGGTCTGGCAGCGCATCTTGGACGAAAACATTCCGTACAATCCGTTGCACGATCAAGGTTATCCGAGCATTGGTTGTCGGCCGTGCACGCGGCCCGTGCTCTTCGGAGAGGACGAACGAGCCGGGAGGTGGAGCGGGACCGGGAAGACGGAATGCGGCCTGCACCTTTCGGACGATCCGCCGCCGCCACCGCCGACGCAATTCGGAAACCTGTGAGCCACCGGATTCGCAGGCCTGTGAGCGAGCGGATGTGCCGAGGACCTTTCCCGATCAGGAAAGCCTTCCATGAAATCTTGGATGAGGCCGTGATGAAGATTTCCGCGAAGACGGAATATGCTTGCGTCGCCCTGCTGGAACTGGCGGCACGCTATGAGTCCGGCGAACCCGTCCGCATTCGCAAGATTGCCGAGCGGCATAGCGTTCCCGCCCGTTTCTTGGTGCAGATTCTCCTTCAATTGAAGGGGGCGGGCATCGTGGAGAGCACACGCGGGGCAGCCGGCGGATACCGCCTGGTCGTCCCCCCGGATAGCCTGAGCCTGGGCCGTGTGATGGATATCATCGAGGGAAACCGGGATGACCGGGAAGCGATGGTCAGCGGCGCATCGCCCGACTCCCCGGCCGTCAAGGCCCTCATCGACGCCTGGCGGGGCGTGCATCGCAAGGAGAGGGAGCTGCTCGAGTCCATCACCTTCGGCCGGCTCCTCGAGGACGCCCGGCGGTACGATACCGCCATGTACTATATTTGAACCTCACTCCACGGTATTTTCTCGCCCACGTTTCGGCCTCTTTCGCAGCTCGCGGCCCGACTGAACATCAGTCGCGGTCGGCCCGGTATTCCCTTGAATCCTCGTTCCCTTGCATTCTCAGCCCCTCGGATTCTCGTTCCCTTGCATCGTCGGAACACCATCGTTTCCCGACCTTCAATTCCGCGTCTTTGCTTGCCCGGCCTCTTTGTCCGCGATACATTGGCGACGTTGGGGCTGTTTCGCGGACTGTTTGAGTTCAGCGTCTTGGGCGCAATCCGTTTGGGCGCGATCCGTCGCCTGCCGCGGATTCAGCCGTTTTCGACCGGGAGAGATACCATGCACCTCGCAGCCAAACGCATTCTGTCCGCTTTCGACCTGCGGCTC
>JAAZNR010000766.1 GCA_012798155.1 Thermogutta sp.
GATCCCGGAATCTCGACTTGCGGCTTTCTCCCGTGCCGTTTCTTGTTACCTGTAAAAGACTTCCGTCCCAGTGAAGGGGCGGAAGTCGATTTGCTGCGGAATGCTGTCTTGACGGAATGTCGAAAGGGGATATCTTGGAATGCCGGTGGGGATTTGTGGAGAAAAGTGGGTAACCTATGCCGTTACTGACCGGCCGATTCCTGCGATCCTTGGACGCCAAGCATCGGCTCGCCCTGCCCAAACCCCACCGGGAATCCCTGGGTTGTCAGCCGGATAGCAAGGTCTTCGTAACATTGGGCCTGGACGCCTGTTTGGCTGTTTACACCGAGGAGGCGTTTCACGGGTTCGCCGCGAGGGTAAGACATGCGTCGCCCACGCAGACCGAGGTGCGGGCGTTTACCCGGCTGTTCTTCTCGCTCAGCGAGGAATGCGAAATCGATCGCCAAGGCCGCATCCGGCTCCCTTCCTCCTTGCTGGACGAGGTTGGAATGGAATCCGAGGTCGTCGTGATTGGCGCGATGGACCACCTGGAGATTTGGGGAAAACAGCGTTGGCAACAGTATTGGGAACGGAATCGGGCGGAATACGAACGCGTTGCCGAAGCCGCGTTGCGTCCCAACGAGTCGGCTTGACGAGGGAATGGCACGCCTTGCGGTCGATCGTGTACCACCCTTAAAGGTGGTCCGCATATAGTCTTAAGACGGGTGCAATCGCTGGAATTGTTTGACTGCGCCCTCCCAAGTTGCAAAGATGGTTATTAGCCCGACGATTGAAATGGAGTAGTCGCCTACGGAGAAGACCGTACTTCCGGTTGCCATCCACTTTCGATTTATCGGGGATGAAGATACCGGCGGCTCCAAGGGGCGATGGCGAGCGTACATTGTGCGACGTCCGTCCGTGCATGTCGCCTTGCGTGTGGATGCGAACGCCGATTAGCGGCCACCGATCGACGTTCTTTGCCGGTTGCCACGTACCGGTGCAGTCCTCACCGATGGATCACAGGGATGTGGTCTCAGGCGGCACGCGAACCCCAATTGCGCATGGGTGCGCGGGGTTCAGAGACCCACCCTCGTATGAACAAGAGGATGTGTTCGAGGGCGGGTCTTTTTTTGTCTCTCGCCATCGGCGTCGCCGTCGCATGAGGAGAACCGCTCCAGCGACTTGCGCTACGCGCGGTGCCGGGCTATACGCCGGTATTGGCCGTCTGTGTCGGCTGGAACAAGCGGAAGCCTTCCATGGAAAACGATGGTCGCGATCCTTACGCCGACGAAAGGACTCGCCACGTCCCCGTCATGTTGCGCGAAGTGCTATCTTGGCTGTCCCCGCGACCCGGTCAGACCGTCGTGGATGGGACGCTGGGAGGCGGAGGGCACACCGAGGCGCTTTTGCATGCCGTCTTACCGGATGGAAAGGTCTTGGCGTTGGACCGCGACCCCATTGCCGTCGCGCGGGCGAAGGTCCGCTTCGCCGGCTTGCCGGTGCATCTCGTGCAGGCGAATTTTCGGGACCTGCCCGAGCTGCTCGATGAACTGGGCTGGGAGTGCGTCGACGGCATCGTTTTGGACTTGGGCTTGTCCAGCGATCAACTCGCGGACCGCGACCGCGGATTCAGCTTTTCCTCGGACGGTCCTCTGGACATGCGTTTCGATCCGCAGGAGGGGGAGCCGGCTTGGCGCCTCGTGAACCGTTTGAACGAACGGGCATTGGCCGACTTGATTCACGCCTTTGGCGAAGAACGCTTTGCCCGCCGCATCGCCCGCGCGATCGCCGAGGAACGCCGCTTTCGAGAGATCAAAACGGCGAGGGAATTGACGGAAATCATCCATCGCGTGGTGCCTCGCCCACGGTTCGGAGGCATCGATTCCGCCACCCGTACCTTTCAGGCATTGCGGATCGCCGTGAACAAGGAGCTGGACTCGCTGGAGTCGGCCTTGAAACGGATTCCCGAGGTCTTGCGTCCGGGCGGGCGACTCGTTGTGATCAGCTTCCACTCGCTCGAGGATCGCATCGTCAAAGAGGCCTTCCGCAACGATCCCCGCTACTCCTCGCTGACCAAGAAGCCCGTCACGCCTGCCGAAGAGGAGCTAACCGCCAATCCCCGCAGCCGCAGCGCGAAACTCCGGGCCGCGGCGCGGACATAACGGA
>JAAZNR010000767.1 GCA_012798155.1 Thermogutta sp.
GATCGGCCGAAGAGGGTCCTTCCCTTTCCGCTGCTCATCGCCTCCTTTCGGCGGGGGGCGAGAGGTTTCGTCGTCGGACGAGAAATCAAGCTGCATTCGTGTCTTCCACTCCGATCATTGCTCCCCGTGATCCAACCCCGGGCTGGCACGACCGAATCATTCCCCGGAAGGCGTGGAACGCAACCGTGTCGCCCGAGAGGCAATACCGCAATCCCGGCAAGCCAAGCCGTGGCCCCGCCGGATGCCAGGCGCGCCCACGTCGGCGTGTCGCGCCGCTACTATTATTATTATGACCGTCGTGCCGCTACACTCTATTATGGCGTATTTTGAGCTGGGGACAAAAGATCCCAGGCGTCTCCCCCAGATCCCAGGCGTCCCCCTCGGGCGATGGCCCCAATCCCGCCCGTTTAGGGAACACACGTGCCACTGCCGGCCGGGTGGCTGGGGTCGTAGCGAAGCGCAGCCCCCAGACAGCCGTGTCCCCGCTGCACCCACCACCGGCTTACGCCGGCGGCTCACGTTGGATTGCGCTGTAACACCACCAGCTTACGCTGGTGGCTCACGTTAATAGCGCTACCGGATGGGTGGGGAAATGTCGGGGTGGCTGGGGTCGCAGCGTAGCGAAGCCCCCAGACAGCCGTGTCCCCGCTGCACCCACCACCGGCTTACGCCGGCGGCTCGCGTTGGATTGCGCTATAACACCACCAGCTTACGCTGGTGGCTCACATTTGCGATACGAAACCGTGAAAACATACCCACCAGCTTACGCTGGTGGCTCATGGAGCTGATGCAAAAGGAAAACGTAATGCACAACACGCCGGCGCGAGTCGGCGGCGGCGCCGCGCCGCGGCGCTACGCCTGCCGCCACGGGGCCGACGAGAGATCCAACTCCGTACCGAAGTCGGCGGGGTGTTGCAAGGCCGCCGCCAGCCGCCGCAAGTATTCCCCGCGTGAGATCTCGCGGGCGCCCAGCGCCTGCGTGACGGGCGTCAGCATCTGGATATCGACTAGGCGGTAGCCCCGCGCTTGCAAGTGATAAAGGAGGTGCAGCAACCCGACCTTGGACGCATTGGACCGGGTATGGAACATCGACTCGGCGGCGAACAGGCCGGCCAGGGCCACGCCGTACACGCCGCCCGCCAGTCGCCCGGCGTCCCAGACCTCCACGCTATGGGCGAAGCCCAGGCGGTGGAGCCGGATATACGCCCGTATCATAGCCGGCGTGATCCAGGTCCCGGCCGCACGATCCCCGGCCGACGCGCAACCGCGTATCACCGCCGCGAAGTCCCGATCGCAGGTGACTTCGAAGCGGCCCTGCCGCAGCAGCCGCAGCAAGCGCCGCGGGACGTGGATGCGGTCGAGTTCGAACACGCCGCGGGGATCGGGCGAGGCCCAGACGATCGGCGATCTCGCGTCGATCGGCCAGGGGAAAATGCCGTGGGCATAGGCGTCGAGCAGGATCACGGGGCGGAGGTCTCCGCCCAAGGCCACGATGCCCTCGCGGGTAGCGGTCTCGGCGGGCGGGAAAAAACGCGAGGGCGGCAGTTGCGGTCCGTGCTGGGATTCGCCGCGGCTTGGCATGGTGGATTCATCGGAGATGTTATTCCCTACGGCTCCGCCGCCCTCGCCCTTGCGTCCCTGTTCAGCCCAGAATCTCGACCTGAATCCCCACGCGCTTGGCCGCGTAAGCCGCCTCTTTCAGGTAATTGCCGTAAACGGTCATCCAGTGGAAGCCCGGCATGCGGTCCGCCAGCAGCTTGCTATCGCATTGGAAGGCGATATCGATCTGGGAGCGGCAGATGGGCAACAGCGGGTGCGCCACGATCTCGCCCAGCAGGCCCACCCAGCGCCGCGATTGGAAATCCGGCAGGATGTTCGTCACCACCGTGCCGTTGCTCATCTCGACCTTGGGCGCGGCCCCGTAGTCCGACTCGAAGTGCGTCATCACGCGGACCGGCTCGGGGTCTCGGCCGTTCATCTTGCGCGGGGCCGTGCAGTGCGCCAGCGTGATGATCCCGTGATGCGGATAGGTGGGATCATTGAGGAACGGCGGCCTGCCCGAGATCGAGGCCATCAGAATCCCCGAGGGAATGACCACGAAGTCGGACTCGCAGAAGGCCAGGTAGCCGTCATCGTTGAGGGTGCTCAAGGGCATGCAGGCCGTCGTCTCCGCCACCGGCATGATGGTGCCCATGCACTGATTGACCGTGAGCATCCGGCAATCCGCCTGCTGCATGATCTTGCGGAAGACGTGCTCCAAAAGGAATGCGTTGCGGAGGAAGGCGCGGTCCGTCTCCAGGCTGACGTGGGGATCGCGGAGGTACTCTTCGGTCCGTTTTTCGGCCAAGGCGACGGCGGCGGCGTCGGCCCGGGCGTCCTCGATCATCTTCTTCAGGTCGGGGTAGGCGACGTCCATGATTTCCAGCCCCCAGACCTTTTTCACGAGGTCGGTGATGACTTCGCTGGGTTGCGCCCAACCGCCGGCCCCGCCCACGGCGACGATCCGCGCGTTGCGGGTATTCTTCAGACCGCACAATGCCCGCAGCCGCCACAAGACCTCCTCGTAGTCGTCCACCACCACGTCGTCGTTGTCCATGCCCGGCACCTTCAGCTCGTCGGTGTGTTGCCGGAGGAAGCGCGGGCTGATGATCTCGTAATGCAGATACACAGGCCCGGATTTGTGCCGGAGGAAGAAGACCGTGTCTTTCTTGAGGGCCGCGATCTGGTTGAGGTCGCCGTCGCAGGCATAGACCAAGAGGGCGTCGGCCTGCTGCACGTCGGGCAAGGCGGCCAATTCGCCGGCGTTGCGCGTGGCCGTCACGGGGGCGATTTCCAGGGGGAAGTCGGCCTTGGACTGCAAGGCCTGCAACTCGCCGTTGATGCGGGCGACTTCGGC
>JAAZNR010000768.1 GCA_012798155.1 Thermogutta sp.
GCCTCCCGCACGGGGTGAAGGCGAAATCGGCGGTGCCGCCCGCCTCGCACCCACGACCAAGGCGGGAGGGGCATTCATACCCAATTTTGCCTCCCCTCGGCAAGGCGGTTTCTTGTTGCGGTCGCTCGCGTGAGCCGGAACTGCCGAGCGAGCGGGAGCGGCCGCCATGGCCGGAGCAAATCGGTTTCTTTTTTCGGTGCCCCCTGTGAAACGGCCCGGCTCAGCGCTGCGCCCCGGCGGTCTCTCGGGCGGCGACGGCGGGCGGTAGCGCGGCCCCCGACAATTGCCGTTCGCGAAGCGCCGCCAAGCGTCGTTCCAGTGGTCGATGGCCGGGCCGGCGGAGCAGGCACCACCGCACGTGCTCTTCCGCTTCCGCCCAATGCCCCAGTTCCTCCAGTCGCTGAGAAAGATAGTGATGCGATCGATAGTCGTTGGGGTCGAGAGCCGCGGCCTGCCGCGCGGCCTCCAAGGCCCCTACCTTGTCTCCCCTTTCCAGCAGGATGAAATGCGACTCCAGCCGCAATTGAGCCTCGGCGGCGGGGTCGTTCTCCATCCCCGCGATTTGCGACTGCAAGGCGGACAAATAGGCCTCCGCCAAGGGTCCCAGGTTTTCGGCCGGGTAACTCTTTCGATAGTAGCGATACATGAATCGAACCGCTTCCAGGTCCGGTTCGAAGACGCGCAAGAGGAACTCGGTTTCCTCGGCGATGTGTTCGGGCGAGGCGCGACCGGCGAGCTGCCGGATGAGACGCCGCTGGTGCAGACGTCCGGCGTGGAAGGCGCGGCGCCAGTAGTCGATCCAGCCGGCCTCGTCGCCCGCCAAGAAGGCCTGCAAACCGGCTTCGAACAAGATGTTGCCGTTGTAGGGCGCCGCCCGCAGGGCCTGGGCGGTCCA
Source organism: Thermogutta sp. (assembly GCA_012798155.1). GTDB lineage: Bacteria > Planctomycetota > Planctomycetia > Pirellulales > Thermoguttaceae > Thermogutta. The sequence continues at coordinate 896 of JAAZNR010000768.1, forward strand.
CTGCCGCAGTTCGGCATCGCCCTCTCCGCGCAGAAAGCCCAACTCCCCCAGGACCAAATACGCCTCTCCCAGCAAAGGGCAGAGCCGGACGGCTTGATCGGCCTCGTGCCGGGCCAGGTACAGCAACCGGCGATGCTCTCCCACCGCGGCCGCCAGCCACTCTTCCAGCGCGGCGGCGCTGGGGAACCGAGATTGCACGGCCGCATCCCGTATTTGACTGAGCGGCATGGCGTTCTCGGCACCGAGCTGGAGGGCGTGAAAGCGGCGGAGATAGGCCTGCGCCAGTCGCAAGTGCGGCTCGGCCCAACGCGGTTCCGCCTCCGCGGCCCGGGTCAAAAGCTCGATCACGCGCCGCTCCGATTCGGCCGGGCGTTCCGGCGGGGATTCGCCGTCTTGCAGCCAAGCGTCCATGGACGCGCTCTCGGAGGCCCGGCGCAGGATCAAATACCTTTCCCACATCTGCTGGGCGAAGACGGCGGGAAGACGGTCCGCGACGACGACCCCGGTCAGCACGGCGACGCAGAGGGCCGCCGCCGACCAGACGAGACGCCGCGAGGCCGCCGTCCCCCTCTCCTCCGCAGTCGAACCGCCGCCGGCCGCGATTCTTCGCTTGCCGGGGCTTGCGGATGCGCCGATTCTTCGCGTGTCGAACTTTGCGGATGCGCCGATTAGTTCCTTGCCCAGGCTTGCGGATACGCCCTTTGTTTCCCTACCCGGACTTGCGGATTCCCCGATTCTTTGGTTGCCGGGGCTTGCGGATGTGCCGTTTGCAATGCCTCGGCGGCGGGTGGACGCCGAGTCGGCCGCGAAGTCGCCGAGACGCCAAACGCAGGCCGCCAGCGTGACGGCGGTCACGGTCAGCCCCGGCACGTAAAACACGAAATCGACCAGGCCGTGCAAGGCGTGCGCGACCAGTCCCGCCGCGGCGGTCGCCGCCGCCATGCGATGCCGGGGATCGGGACCGCGAATCGCGGCCCGGCCCGCTCGAACGAACACCAGAATCCAACCGCATAGCAACAGTCCCAGCCCCGGCCAACCGGTCTCCAGCAGGACTTGCAGATAGCTTTGTTCGGCATGGGAATAATACTCGGCGTGAGAGCGTGGGCCTTCGTAGAGGGCCTGCACAAAGCGAAAGCTGCCCGCCCCGGATCCCACAAGGGGGAAATCCTCCGCGGCGCGCCAAGTGTTTCGCCAAACGGTGGTGCGACTCGCCTGCCGATCCAGAGTTTCCCACGACAGAGCGGCCAGGTCATCGAGCCGTTCAGCCACGCGGTCTCGGCCGAAAATCGCCAGCGCCGCCGCCGTGAGCACGACCGCGAATCCCAAGACCGCAAAGCCCTGAGGTCGCAGGATCCGCCCGCGATACAGGGCCGCCGCCGTGATCATCAGGGCCAGGGCCAGAACCACGTTCCCGGCTCGGGACAGCGACAGCAACCCGGCGAAGAGCACCGTTCCCAGCAGAACCATGCGCAACCATCGGCCTTCCGCGGGGTGCGAGGAGAAGGCGTCCGGCCCTGCCGGCTTGCCGCTCCCGCTCCAGGAGAATACGGCGCGGGTCGCGCCGCGGCGGGACGCAGCCCCGCCCTTCTCCCTCCCGGTGACGGCGCTTCCCCCGCCCAGCGCCCACCACAACAGCGGGCCGATACCCAGGGCCAAAAAGTCCGCGAAATGATTGCGGTTGGTGAAACAGCCTTTGACGGCGTCCGCGGTGGTGGAATAGGGATGCTGATAGAACCAGAAGAACTTGTCGTTGCCCGCCACGTGTTGCAAGACGCCCAGCCCGGCGACGACCGTCACGGCCCAGGCGAGGTAGCGGAATATCCGCTCCACGTCCGCGATCGTCCGGATGCGTTGCGCCGTGACCCAGAACACGGCGAAGTAGGACAGGAACAGAATCAGGCAGAGCCGCGTTTCCTCGGGCATCAGGCTGAGGTAGGGCCACGCGCCCAAGGCCCCGTTTCCCTGCTGAAACCAAAGCGGGAGGAAGGACGGGACCGCCGGCGACAGGCGTGACAGGACGGCCGGGGGCATCGGCACCAATTGCAGCCCCAGGAGCAGGACGCCGGCCGCGGCAAGCCATTCCGCGCCGGTCCAGGTGAAGGGGGATCGGGCGGAAAGCCCGCGGCGGAGGCACCACAGCAGAAGCATGGTTCCCGCCGTAGTCACCAACAGCAAATGCCCCAGCGGGTGGCGCCCGCCCATCATCAAGGGGACGCCGAAGAGGCAGACCGGTTGCAGGGCGTCCAGACCCTGGTCGCAGAGGCGGACCCAGAGCGATTGCGTGCCGCTCGAGGAATCGTGAAACGGGATTTGCGGCATGGCTTGGCGAGTTTCCTCGGTGTCGTACGAACTCTCCGGCTTCGTTCGCGGCGACTGTAGTTTTGCTCGCGGCGACGGCCCGTTCGCTCGCGGCGGCCGCCCGGCATCCACGAAATCAGGCCACGCGCCGCGGCACGATTCGGCCGCGAAGGGGGATGGACGCCTCGGCCGGCGTATCTTCCTCCGGTTCCATGCGGAAAGCGTCCTCGCCGGCGGGCGTCTCCGCGTCGGGCGCCGCGTCGGGCGTCGCGGGGGGCGCCGCGGCCGCGGTCTCCTCGGCCTCCGCTCCGTAATAGTCGCCCGAGTAGCCCGCGTATCGGGCCTGCTCTTCTCCCCTCAGACGATTGACCGCCAATCCGATCAGCGGGACCTTGAGGATGCGGAGGTGTTCGATCGCGCGGAACAGCGTTCGCCGGGTATTCTTCAAGGGCTGCGTGACCAGCAGGGCGCCGTCGGCCATCCGCCCCAGGATGATCGTGTCGCTGGCCAAGGGTGCGGGAGGCGTGTCGATGATGACTTGATCGTAGGTCGACTCCGTCCACGTGAGCAGTTCGCTCATCCGCGCGGAGGCCAGCAATTCCGCGGGGTTGACGGGCCGAGCGCCGCACGGCAGGACGTCGAGGCCGGGGATGACGTCGCGGCGGATGCGGCCCGGCGCCGCCTCGGCCACCGCGGATTCCATCCGCAGGACTTCCGAGAGCCCCTCGCGTCCGCGGAGTCCCAGCAGCGTGGAAAGGCCGGGTCGCCGCAGGTCGCCGTCGATCAGCAGCGTGCGTTTGCCGCTCTGGGCGAAGGCGGCGGCCAGGTTGGCGGCAATGGTCGATTTGCCGTCGCCCGGCTCGGCGCTGGTGACGATGATCCGCTCCGTTCGCTCGTCGTGCAGGGCGATGGCCGTGCGGAGGGTGCGAAAACTCTCGCTGCCGGGGCCGGCCGGATCCTGGGCCACCTCGATGGCCTCCGCCCCCCCGCCGTCCCGCGGCGTCATTTCCCGCACCACGGCGAGGACCGGCGTCTTCAGTTGCCACTGGATCTCCTCCACCGAGCGGAAGTGATCATCCAAGACGTCCTGAACGTACACGATCATCAATCCCACCCCCAACCCCAGCAATAGCACTATGGCGACGGTACGCGTCAGGCTGGGGGAGACGGGCGTCCGATTTTCCACCGCTTCGGTGATCAGCGAGACCCGCAGGTCCCGCGTCAGTTCGATGTTCGTCAAACGCTTCACCAGACCGCCGTACAGCTCGCGCAATCCGGCGATGTCGTTCTTGAGCATTTCCATCTGGGCCAGGCCGCCGGCCAATTGGCCGGCCTCCGCGCGGGCGATTTCGTACTGCCGCGACAGCGAGTTTTCCTTTTCCACGCATTCGGCCAACCGCTGCTGCATCAGGGCCTGCAAGGTGGGTCCCAGTTCGCCGGCCTCGATCGCGCCGAGGCGCTCGCGGAGCCGCTGTTGGAATCCCTGCAAAAAGAGTTGATTGGCCGCGATCCGCTGCACGAGCTGCTGCACCCGCGGGTGGTTGTCGCCCAGGTGGTCCCGCAGGGCATTCAGGGCCACCTGATCCTCCAAGATGCGCCGCTCGGCCTCGGACCGGGCCGTCGAATCCTGGGGGTTGAAACCCAGGCTGTTGAGCAGCATCTCCTGCCCTACCGCGTCCGACATGGTGGTCAGGTATTGCCGCAGGTCTTCGCCGTTGCGAATCGCCGCTTGCAGCGCCGCCAGCGAGGCCGCCAGCTCGACGCGCTCCTTCTGGGCCTCGATCAGGGCCGCGTTGAAGACCTTGGCGCGTTCCACCAGGGGATGCAAAAGCTGGCCGTTTCCCCCCGAGTCCAACGCCCCCAGCGATCGGCTGAGGTCTTGCAGTTGCTGCTCCTTTTCGCTCAGTCGGAGGCTGAGATCGTCTTTCTCCTTGTTCAGGGTTTGCACGATTTCCACGGCCGTCCCCTGATGCGTCTCGCGCATGAATTCCAGATAGGAATCGACCACCGCGTTGACCACGCGGACCGCCGTGGCGGGGTCCTTGGATTCATAGCCGACGGTGATGATGTTGGTCTTGTGAACGGCCGACGCCGAGAGCCGCATTTGCAATTGCTTGATCCATTTCTCGGGCGTATCCGGCGACAAATCGACGGCGATGTCCTCCGGTGCCAGCCGCTTCAGCGCGCCCTGCAAGACCTTGGCGCTGGAGATCAGGTTGACGAAGGTCGGCATGAGGCTGTCGTCGCGGTTGGACTGCACCTCGATGGTGGGAGAGAGCGAGTTCTCGCCGGTCTGCAAAATGAGCAGCTCGGCCTTGGCGGAGTAGATGCGCTGGGCCGTGGCGTAGTAGAGGGCGCCCAGCAGCGCGGCGGCCAGCAGCGCGGCGGCCAACACCCGCCGGCGGCGCCGAACCGCGGCCGCGAACTGCATGGCCGCGTGGACCAAATGCGTGGTCGAATCGGGGAGGATGGTAGCGGGCGAAAACGAGTCGGGCATGCCTGTCTTCCGTCGCGATCAATAGAGCGGCACGGTGCCGCCGATATGCACGAAGCCTTTGAGCAGGTCGTAGATGAAGGTCCCGGGCGTCTCCTCGATGGAAATGACGTCGCCCGCCGCCACCAACAGGTTCTCCTGCGAATCCTCCTTGGCCCGCCGCAAGCTGACCTTGATCAACACCGGTTCCTCCCGGCCCGGCACGTGCCGCATGATCCACACCTTGTCCGCGAAGGGACTGCTCTTGCCGCCGGCCAGGGCAACGGCGTCCAGAATACGAATGGGTTGATCGGGCGGCATGGCGTAGGAGCCGGGTTTGGCCACCAGACCGTCCACGAAGAAGGGCAGGGCCTCGCGCTCCGCCACCCGCACCACGTCCCCGTCCGAAAGCCGGTACTCGC
>JAAZNR010000094.1 GCA_012798155.1 Thermogutta sp.
CTGCCCGGCTTTTTCCTCTCATCCGATGCTGACCCGAAAACGGCCGCGTTCGTGGAGGCCAAGGCACGGGTGGAGAACGTCTACGGCGAGGATACCTCGGGAAAGACGATGGATTCGTTCTTTGCCGCGGAGGCCCAGGCTTTGACCGCACAAGCCGAGCGAACGCGTCGCCGCGTTGCTCAGGGAACGGGTACTGAGCACGGCGAGCAGGACGCCCCTGACGCCGCCGCGCATTCTGAAGAGGGAAAGGCCGGCGAGGCACCGGCGCCGTCCCAGACGGAAGGTCAGGACGCGGCCATGGAAAATATGGAAAATGCTGAGAAGGGCGGCTCCGCGCCCGCCCCGGACCAGGCGTCGAAATCGGCGCCCCCACGGGATTCGCGCCCCTTTTACTCGCCCCAAAACGTCGATGTTCCTCCGCCGCCTCCGGTTGTGGAGCGGATTCTCGTGTTGCGGGCGGACGGGGTTGCCGATCCGAAATTGATCCGCTACGAGCGCCCCAAAAGGCGAACGGGGGCGATTTGCAATGACAACTTCGTTCCGCTGCTGGATTTCACGGCCGACGTTCAGGGAACGATGCTCTCCGCGGTGACGCACATCGGCTTCTGGCACATTGCCGCCTTTGCCTGGATTTGCAATTTGGCCATGCACATCGGACTATCCGACATGGCGATTTTCCGTTTCGCGAAAAGCTCGTGGTACGGGCTGTATTCGAGTTTGGGGATGTTCCTGGGGCACTATCTGGCCTGGATTTGTGCCGGGATCATGGGGGCCGCGGCGGCCCGGCTCACCGCGACGCCCCTGATGATGCTCGACTCCGGACAAGTGGCCTTTTTGTCTCTCGGTTGGGCGGGCGCCATTGCCGTTATCATTGCGGGCTGGACGACGTCCAATCCCACGCTGTATCGGGCGGGGCTGGCCCTGCAGGTCATCACGCCCAATTGGCCGCGATGGCTCGTCACCCTCATGGCGGGGATCATCACGACGACCATCGCGTGTTTCCCGTTCGTGTTTCTATATCTGCTCGATTTCGTCGGCGTTTACGGCATCTTGTTGATGCCCGTCGGCGCCATCGTGGTTGTAGAACATTGGATATTCCCGCTTCTGGGTTGGCAACGATATTGGTCTTCCAAGCGGGGACAACTGGTCAACGTCCCGGCCGTGATCGCGTGGGCGGCCGGTTTGGCCCTGGCGATCGTCGGGTGGCAGACGGGATGGATTCACCTCTTTTTCCTGGCCGTGCCCGTTTGGTTCTTGACCGCCCTGGTCTACTTGATCTTGGCGTTTATGGCCGGTGCCTCCAAGCATGTCGAGAAGGAGGGCGACGCTCCCGCGGCAGCCGCTCCATCGGGCGATCAACCGCAAACGGCGACCGTACCGCCTGCCGCGAGACGCTCCACCGGATTGGCCACATTCGCCTTTGGAGCGGGAGCCGCCTTGTGTCTCTTGGCCAGTCTGGGGTTTGCGATCATTTCTTTCCTCGGCTACATGAACCCGGAGACGATCAAGCCCTCGCTCCTTTACCTGGCCATCGTCTATTTCGTGTTGGGCACGCTGTACGTTGTGAATCGCGAGCGTGCTCGGGCAAGCTCCGGTTGAGCGGATCGGCGAAGGATAATCCCGAGCGAACGGGAAAGGACCGCGGCTCCTTGCCGGCGCGGAGTGACGGCCGGCGGGGAGCAACGCCAAGGACCGCCGCAGCACCGCGGAAATGCCCGGATTAAGCGGAAGTTCCTGAATCGAAGCCCATGGATTATCGAAGCCCCTGGATGAAGGAGAGAGAAAAATGTCTAGAAGCGACAAATCAATGTTTAGAAGCAATAAATCATGGATTGCGGCCGTTCTTGGGCTTTGCATCGGGACGTTGCTGGGCGGCCCGCGAGTGCTCGCGGAAGAAGCCGGCGAAACCAAGAGTCCCGCCCGGGTCGAGCACCTGCGCTGCGAGTACCGCATCGATCCGCTGGGCATCGACGTGGCAAGGCCGCGGTTAAGCTGGCTCATGCTCGATGCCCGCCGCGGCGCCCGCCAAACCGCCTACCAGATATTAGTCGCTTCCAGCCGAGAGAAACTGGCTCGGAACGAGGGCGATCTCTGGGATTCCGGTCGCGTGGAGTCCTCGCTGACCAATCAGATCGAATACGCCGGGCAACCGCTTACCTCGCGGGCGGAATGTCATTGGAAGGTTCGGATTTGGGACGCGGACGGGGCCGTTACCGAATACAGCCGGCCCGCCCTGTGGACCATGGGGCTGCTCGAAGACGCGGATCGGCAAGCACGGTGGATTCAGGCCCCGGCGACTTTGTATCACCCGGCCTTGGAAAACAACGCTTCCCAGGAGGACCCCGCCAAGAAAATCTTGGCGACGGGACTCTTTCGCAAGGAATTCGCCGTCGATCAACCGGTCCGCAAGGCGACGCTTTATGCCGCCGCGCTAGGGCTGTTCGACGTGGAATTGAACGGTAAGGACGCGGTCCCGGACCTCTTTCCGCCGGGATGGACCGACTACAACAAGCGGGTCTATTACAACACCTATGACGTTACGACGTTGGTGAGCCAAGGCAAGAATGCGATCGGCGCGACCTTGGCGCCGGGCTGGTATTCAGGCCATATCGGCTGGTCCAAACAGGCCTTTTTGTATGGGAAAGACCCCAAGATTTGGTTGCAGCTCGAGTTGGAATTGGCGGACGGTTCTCGCAAGATCGTGGTGACGGACGACTCCTGGAGGTTCTCGTTCGGTCCGGAATTGGAAGCGGAATTCCTGGCGGGCGAGACCTACGACGCACGCTTGCGAATGCCGGGTTGGAGTGAGCCGGCTTTCGACGACGGCACGTGGAAGCCCGCCGTCGTCGCCTCGGACGTGGCGGCGAGGCTGGAGGCACAGCCGGGCGTGCCCGTGCTCATCACCGGAGAGGTCCCCACGCAAGCGATCACCGAGCCGCA
>JAAZNR010000769.1 GCA_012798155.1 Thermogutta sp.
CAGGTCGTCATGGATCAGCGAATACGCGTGGATCATCTCCACGGCACAGGCCGCCGGAAGGGCGTCCGAGACGCGCCCCCCGCAGGCCTCGGCGGCAAGCAGGACCAAAAGAGGACGCAAACGCTTACCCTCGGCCAAGAGGCTATAGCGCATGGCCTCGCGTAGCCGAGAGGGGCAGTCTTCCGGCAGTCGCGTGAACTCGTCCAGCGCGGAGTCGACCGCCTGCTTCAATGTTTCTAAATGGAGTTGCGTATCTTCCCAGCAAACGGTGCCGGCCGTCATTCCATCGCCTCCCCGATTCCTCCTCACCCGCGGCCGCGATGCGATCCCTCGCCCATGAAGCGGCCTCGATTTAATGCCGCTCCCTTAAAAATCAGATAATCACGCTGGAATAAATGGATCCGTCTGAAAAATATGGATGCCTGTTGTCTTAAAGCCGCCGCGATGCGATCCCCCGCCCATGAAACCGCAGGCTGACGATACCCCCCATCAGACAGGTCCCGGCTCTTCGTGATTGCGCGAGTCCGTCCAGGCTTGCGCATCGCGGCGTTTGCTCCGCGACTCCCGCTTTTCCTCCAACGAGGCGTCTTCCTCACGGTACGATTGCAAAACGGGCTGTCCGTTCGCGTCGCTGCCGGTCACGATTTGAATTCGCTGTTCCGCATCGGCCAGCAAGCGGTGGCAGATTCGGATCAGGCGAACCCCTTTTTCGTATTCGGCCAACGATTCCTCCAGCCCCAACTCCCCGCTCTCCAAACGCCGGACGATCCGTTCCAAATCCTGCAAGGCTTCCTCGAACGAGGGCTGCCGCTCGTCGGACTGACTTTCATTCCCCTCCGCATGATCTTGCGCCACCGCACGATCCTCTTTGCCCTGAAACCGTCCGCCGAGACCACCCACCGGCAACCACCCACCGGCAGGAGTCATTCCCATTCGATGGTCGCCGGCGGCTTGGAACTGATATCGTACACCACGCGATTCACGCCGGAAACCTCGTTGATGATGCGGGTGGCGATTCGGGACAGCAAGTCATCCGGCAATCGAGACCAATCGGCGGTCATGAAATCCTCGGTATCCACCGCCCGGACCGCCACCACGTCCTCGTACGTCCGCGCGTCGCCCATCACGCCCACCGACTGCACGGGCAAGAGCACGGCGAAGGCCTGGGCGGTTTTGCGGTACCAGCCCGCCTTCCGAATCTCCTCGACCACAATGGCGTCCGCACGGCGGAGAATCTCCAACCGTTCCTTGGTGACCTCCCCCACGCAACGCACCGCCAAGCCCGGCCCGGGAAACGGGTGCCGCCAAACGATGTCCTCCGGCAACCCGAGTTGCAGGCCCAATTGCCGGACTTCATCCTTGAACAGGTTGCGCAGCGGTTCGATCAGCTCGAAACTCAGGTCCTCCGGCAGGCCGCCCACGTTGTGATGCAGCTTGATGGTGGCGGCCGGCCCGTCCCGCAAGCCGCCGCTCTCGATCACGTCGGGATACAACGTCCCCTGGGCCAGGAACCTGGCATTCGGGATTTCAGCCGCCGCCTCGCTGAAACAATCCACGAACACGCGGCCGATGATGCGACGCTTTTCCTGGGGGTTGACGACGCCTTGCAGGGCTTGCAAAAACCGCTCTTCGGCACGGACCACGCGCAGATCGGCGCGGAAATGGGTCGTGAATTCCCGGATGACGCTTTCCACTTCTCCCCGGCGGAGCAGGCCGTTATCCACTAGGATGCACGCCGCCCGATCCCCGATCGCGCGGGACAACAGGGCGGCCACGACCGAGGAATCGACCCCGCCCGACAGCCCGCAAATGACGCGGTCCTCCCCCACCCGCTCGCGAATCTCGGCTGTGACCTGTTCGGCGAAATCCTCCAAACGCCAGTTGCCGCGGCAACGGCAAATATCGCGGACGAAATTGCGGAGGATTTGCCCACCCGCCGGCGTGTGCGTCACTTCGGGATGAAATTGCAGCCC
>JAAZNR010000095.1 GCA_012798155.1 Thermogutta sp.
AGGGTTCCCGCGCTTCGCCCGTCTTCTGAGTAGCGCTCGATTCCGTCGGCCCCGGCGATCCAAACGGTATCCGTCTCGTCCACAAACAGGGCGGTGGGTTGCGGCATGGCCACATCCCAGGCGGCGACCGTCCGGTACGCTACCTCCTCTTCCGGAACGTGGCGATAGCCGTCCAAGGAGTAGTTGAAGCTTTGGGGGAAGGCGTCTTGCCGGGGATTGCGAAGCTGCCTGCGATAGGCCGCGACGGTAATAACCCCGATCACCAGGGCCGCCGCAACGACGGCCGCGATCCACCAGGGCCACGCCCTGCCCGAGCGATCGGGACCGCCGCCCGCGGCGCGACCGCGGGGCGGATGGGAAAGTGGACGGGAAAGCCGTGATGACCGCATCTCGATACCTCGCGTATCCGTCCTATTTTTTGCCCCTTGTTATTTTTCGCGCCTTGCCAGGGAGAAATGCGCAGCGGGGTATGCCCGCCCGCTCAACCGCCGGGAGGCAAAGCCAGGCATACCATTTCCGTCATGCTCCGCACCAAGAAGTACCCCGGCACGAAGGCGGGCGGCCCCCAGCAATCGTGACCTTCCAGCACCTGAGCTTGGGCGATCACGCGAAATCCGTTCGGATCGGCGGCCATGACCGTCAGCAAGCCGTCGTCGTCCAAGGCCGGCAAGACGCCGTTGATGATCATGTACGGCCCCAGACCGAAGCGGTATTGCGAGCCGCTGCTCCACCGCTCCTTGCCGTCCAAATCCAGGCAGACCATTTGCTTGTCCTTTTCCCGCACGCCGTAGATGAAACCCTGATAGAAGATCGGGGTTTGCTGGGTGGAGCCGAATTGGGCGGGCGGCAGGCGGAAGAGCGTTTGCGGCTGGATCTTGCCGTCGACCTCGGTCATCCGCACCATCAATGCGCCCGCGTCGTATCCGCCGCAGAAGAAGATGCGTCCGTCGGGGAGCGGCAAGGGCGAAGGCACGGTCGCCAGGCTGATCTTCCATTCGGTCGTGTCCCAGACGATGCGGCCGTCTTGCGAGTCCGCCGCCACCACGCCCCCCGACGCACAATAAACGTAGAGCCGCTTGCCCCCGAACTCGACGGGCACGACGGAGGAATGCGTCATCTTCCAGTCGCGGGGATTGGGCGTCTTCCACAGGACGCTGCCCTCGGCGAGGTCCAGCGCCGCCAAGAGGGCATCGGGACCGCCCGGCGCCAGAATCAGGCGATCGCCGTCCACCAGGGGGCATTGACCGGCATACCACGGCGGCACCGTGGTACCGAATTCCGCCACCATGTCGATCAGCCACTGCTGCTCGCCGGTAAGGCGATCCAGGCAGGCGACGTGGCACTTGGGGCCGATGGTCACCACGTACTTGTCGGTGACGGTGGGAATCGTCCGCGACATGCCGTGGTTCCGCTTGACCGCGTTGGGATAGCGGAACTGCCAGATGTCCTTGCCGTCGGCCAGCGAGAGGCAACGGACGACGTCCTCCTCCTTTTCGCGGTCGTAGTCGATGAGATAGACCCGGCCGTCCTTGACGGCGGGAGCCGCGAAGCCCTCGCCCACCGCGATGCTCCACCGCCTGGCCGGCCCCGGCTCGTGCCACGGCGGGTCGAGGGAGAAATCGCCCGACTGGTAGACGGCGTCCCCGTTGGGACCGCGGAATCGCGGCCACTCGCCCGGAACGTCGGCGGGCGTCCCGCCGCCCGGCACCAGCGTGCCCTGAAGGACCGCCTTGGCCGTGGCAACCACGGCGGCTCCCACCGGCTTGTCCAGTCCCGGCACCCGCATCGGCAATCGCGGCTCGGGCACGGCCGTCAACCACGCCGCCAAGGCCAGCGCGGCGGCCAAGGCGGTCGCTCCTGGGGCAAGAATGGGCAAGAGACGTAGGGACATACGCCGGCGGACACCGCGGGGAACGGAGGAACGGTTCGGGCCGATCACGGGCGAAACCTTCCCGCCGCCCCGTGCGCGAAGCAACGGCACCATCGCGTGGGACGGAGGACGGACGCCCAAACACCCAGTATATCAGAAGGTCGCCGAACCGGCGAGAATGCGAGAAGGCGTAACCGTTCACGGGTCAGCGGCAGGCACGTGAACGGCTTTACGGAATGCAAAGGAAACGCGGAGAACGCAGAGTTGCGGCTACCGATTCTTCTCTTCTTTCTCCGCGCCCTCTGCGCCCTCCGCGTTTCAAAAGCAGCTTCTGCGCCTCCGCGTTGCAATGACAGACCGGGTAGGCCCGTGAACGGGTACGAGAACGCGAACGCGGTCGCTCGCGCGATTCGCGGGAGGCCGACGTTTAACGCAATTCTCGAATCCGAATGTTGCGAAACTCCACTTGCATCGGCGGACCCGCATGAAGCTGAAGGGCGATGATCCCTTCCTTGGCCGCAGCCGGGTCCTTTTCCTCGTAATCGACGGTCGTGAAGCCGTTGATCGCCAGGCGGATCCGGGGACCTTCGCACGTGATCACGTACTCGTTCCAATCGCCGGCCTTGACGTGCTTGGCCACCTCCTCGGGCTTGACGTCCGCCAAGATGCCGCGGCCGCGCTCCTCGTACAGAATCCCCATGAACCGCTGCTCGGCCATGTCGGCCTGATAGCCCTTGACGATGAAGTCCTCCAGCCGTTCGCTGCGAATCTGCACGCCCGAGTTGTGATTCCGCAGCTTGAATTCCAGCTTCAGGACGAAATCACGGTACTTCTTGGTCGTGCACAAAAACGTGTTGTGCTCCGTCTTGACCCGGTCGGTGCTGCCGACGATGGCGCCGTCCTTGACCGACCAGAAGCGGGCGTCGCCCTCCCAGCCGTTCAGGGTCTTGCCGTCGAACAGGGAAACGAACCCCTCTTCGGCGGGCTTTTCGGCGCGGGCCGGGGAAAGACCGGTCATCAGCGAGGCCGCCGCGGCGGCAAGCAGCACGGCCGGCAACATGCGAGGCTTGAACATAGTGAACATGGTGCGCATTCTCCTTGGAGGGGGTTGAAAAGCAGACGGTTACGCCGGGCCGACCATCGGCGGGGCGCGGCCGACATGCGGAAAGCTCACAATCCTTTGCCGGAATGCCGGCATACCTCTGCTGGAATGCCAGCATACTTCGCCTGCCTGCTTTTCTCAACATCCGCGGAGAAAGGCGGTGGCGAATCCTGGGGAGCGCGGAGGCACCTCCAGCTCACGCTGGAGGCTCCAAGAAAACGACGCCGCGCATCCTCGGCCCGCCGGTGCAAGCCGGCGGGTGGCGGCGCCGCGCCCGTGCGACGCCCCGGCTGGAAACCTCCGCCGGCAGTCTTACAATGTCGGCAAAAGGTCGGGCGATCCCCGCCCGTCGGCTATGCTCAAGGCGTCGCTTGCCAGGCTCAAGGCGTCGCTTGCCAGGGAGATGAGGGGGACATGAACTCACGCCGATTGGTGAGCGCCGCGCTGGCGGGAAAGGCCGTGCCGCGATGCCCCACAGGCCCGCTGGCCGTCCACTATTGCGCCCGGCTGAGCGGCATATCCCTACGGCAATACACGCTGGACGCCCAGGCGCTGGCCGACAGCGTGGTTTGCTATTATCGCCGCTTTCGCCCGGACGCCGTATGGCTCTCCGCCGATACTTGGGTCAATGCCGAGGCGATGGGCGTGGCGGTGGGATTCACGGACGAGAACCAACCGGCGGGTGGGCTGGGGCCGCCGCTGGTGCGGACGGCGGAGGACTTGGCCAAGCTTCCTCCCCCCGACCCGGCGCGGCTCGGTCGTTGGCCGCTCATGCTGCAAGCCCTCCGTTCGATCCGCCACGCGCTGGGCGAGGAGGTCTTCCTCGTGGCCTGTTTCGATCAGTATCCCTTCTCGCTGGCGAGCCAACTGTTGGGCGTCAACCGCATGATGACGGCGGTGCTGGAGGAGCGGCCCCTAGTGGAAGCATCGATGGCACGGTGCCTGGAATACACCCTGGCGTATGCCGCGGCGCTTGCCCAGGCCGGGGCCGACATGCTGAGCGGGGGAGATTCGCCCGCCGGTTTGATCGGCCCGCGACTCTATCGCGAGGTCGCGCAACCCTTCGAGAAGGAGTTC
>JAAZNR010000770.1 GCA_012798155.1 Thermogutta sp.
GACCTGCCGGCCGGGCCATCATCGCTGCATGCGAGACATGACCCCGCAATGGGTGTTTGAACAAGTGACGCCGTTGCTCACTGCGGATGCTTCGGCCCGAGCCGCATAGCGATCACCCGTTCGGTTGTAGCAACCGGGACACAATTCGGTTGCAGCAACCGGGGCATAATAAATAGCATCCAGGGCCGATGCCGCCACAACCGACTGCGGTTCAGAGATTCTATCGCAAACGGCTCCTTAGCGACGAGTGTTTCATGCGACCGCCCATCACTGTTGTTATCCCCTGTAAGAATGAGCAGCAGCACATCGCGGACTGCATGGACTCGGTTTGGGGTTGGGCCGACGAAATTCTCGTCGCCGACAACGGCTCCACGGACCAGACGTTACGGATCGTGGATCGCTATCGTCGCAGATCACCCGACCGTTGCCGCCTGATCGAGCGCGAATTCGTCGGTTACGGTGATTTCAAGAATTGGGCCATGAGTCATGCCCGGCACGATTGGGTCTTGCACCTCGACGCCGACGAGCGATTGACGAAAGAAATCAAGCAAGAAATCGACAAGACTCTTTCCAACGATTCCCCGTACGCGGGATACCGTATTCGATTCCAGTTATACTTCTTGGGGCGCCCCATTCGCCGTTGCGGATGGAATCGTCACCGTCCCATTCGCTTGATGCGGAGGTCGCTATGCCGCTTCGACGACAGGCGAGTTCATGAAGGGGTAGTCGTTTCCTCGGGCCGCGTGGGCGCCCTTCAATCGCCGATTGAACATTATACTTACCGCTCTCTCATCCATTGGACCGACAAGAAGAACCGCTACACCACGCTGGGAGCCGAGGAGCTTGCGGCGGCCGGAAAGTCGGTGCGGCCGTTTCGCGATTTGCTTATTCGACCGATCTTCCGCTTTCTTCGCGTCTATCTGTGGCACGGCGGCATTCTCGACGGCGTTCCCGGCCTGATTATCAGCATGGACGATGCGTTCGGGACGTTCCTCAAGTACGCCAAGCTGTGGGAACTGCAACATGTATCGCCCGCCCTGACCGAGGCCGACCGCGAGCTTCAGCCCGATCCGGCACCGCAGGCTACCCGAGCCGCGAGCTAGGCCGCACGCCCGCCGCTCGACCTCGCGCGGTGTATCCGTTCATCGAACTATCGAGATTCGCCGGGCAGCCCGACGGCGACCCCGGGGAATATCCGGGGCGGCCAGCGCGGAGTTGACGGCTACGCCGTCGCCGCCGGATTGCGATCGGTGGAATCGGTTGGGAGTTTTTTGCGGAGAGGCTCCAACCGGCACCCCGGCATCAGGCGATGGTTCGGCCGCCGTCCACCGTCAGGCACACGCCTGTGATGAAATCGTTATCCCAAAAGAACTCCACGGCCTTGGCAATATGCCGGGGCGAACCTTCCCTCTTGAGGAGCGTGGCCCGAATCGCCTGCAACTTCTCGTGTTTGGATAGCGCGGCCGGCAGCATGACCGGGCCGGGGTGAACGCAGTTGACGCGAATCGCCGGGTTGCGGTGCGCCAATTCCACGGCCAACATGCGAGTCATGGCGGGAATGCACCCTTTGGACACGAAATAGGCGGGATAGTTGAGATACGGGCGCTCGACCGCCCAATCGCCGATGGTCACGATCAAACCCCCTTCCGGTTGCTGGGCCATCATGAGTCCCGCGGCTCGGCAGCACCAAAACGTGCCGAGGGCATTCACTTCGAAATGCCGCCGGACGTCATCCGGAGTCATCTCCTCCAGTCGGGTAGGGGTCCAGATTGCGGCCGACGTCACCAATAAATCCAGTCGTCCGAACCGATCTTGGATTTGGGCGAACATGCGATCGATGGAGGCGGGCTTGCTTACATCGGCCCGGAATTCGGCGGCACGGGCCCCTTTCTCGATCAGCGACGCCACCGTTTGCCGCGCTTCCTCCCGAGAGCGGTTGTAGTGAATCGCGAGATCGAATCCCCGGTCGGCCATGGTCTGTGCAATGTAGTACCCCACCCTCCGTTTTCCCGCGCCCGTAATCAGCGCCACACGCCGTGACGTTTCCTCCGACGAAGTCTTCATGCCTTTGCGAAATCCTTCTTGCTGTAATTTGCCGAATTTGCACGCATCCGTAATCAAGCGGCGTATTCGACATCGCTCGAAGTACCTCGCCTCCCCCGCGGGAGACGACCACACGAAGAATCCGCAAAACAAACCTGCGACCAGCCGGCTTCTCTGCCGTAGCCCACGGATCGGCGGCTACTCTCGCGATCCCTTATCCCAGGCCTGGATCGCTTGTTCCAATGCTTGTCGGCCGACCTGAGGATTCACAATGGCTTGGTCCCAATCCAGCTTTGCGATGGGAAGTCGTGCCGGTTCGGCGCCCGTCGCGCGAGAACCGCGTGCATCGCCGGCAAGCCCCTCGCTGATATCGCGGAAGACCCGTGCCCATTCCTTCGGCCGGCCGTCCGTGGTGAACAGACCCGTCAATTGGCTGACGTCTCTCGCCTCCGGATGGTCGAACACACCCCAGTTCAGCCACCCCTCAGCCAGGTCTCGCGTGCTTTCAATTGCCGAACGGCACCACTCCGCCTGCCGAGATTCGCTCGCCGGGGGATGACGGCCTTGATCGATCGTCAATCGGCCGCCGCCGTACCAGCCGAATTCGGCCAGGACCACGGGCCGCTTGGCTGCCGCACAGGCCGCGACGGTCGAGCGCAAATAGATCAAGTTGGCGGTGATGTCTTCCGGTCGCTGATAATCGAGGAATCCCCTCGCCAGCGGGTAGAAATGGACCTCTAGAAAGTCGAGGTCGGGGGCGATCCGTTCCGGTCGAAAGGCGGAATAGGTCGTGACGCCGGGGAGGATGAGGGGAACGCTCCACTGGATCAGTCCGACCGTTACGAGAGCATCGGGATCCACCTTGCGGATGGAAGCCGCCTGTCGCGCCACCCATTGCCGCGCCACCTCCTCGCGAAAGTGTTGATAGGCCAGAATCTGAGCGGCGGGACTCTTTGCGGGATCGGGCGGGCCGGGGTCCTCCCAGTTCACATCGTCCGCCGGGATTCCCCACGCCTCGGCGGCCGAATCGGCAGTCCCGTAGCACTGCCGCAAGTAGGCCTTCCATCGTTCGCGCAGGGCGGGACCGTTCCAGGGAACGGCCGGCTCATTCAACAGGTCGTAGGCGAAGATGGACGTTCGCCCCCGGTATCGGCCGGCCAGCAGTTGCCAGAAGCGTTCCTGTGCGGCCAGCAGCCGCTCGTCCGAATAGCGATCGCCGCGAGCCCAATCGGGGACGCCTTCCCAGTGATCCGGCCCCGTCGGATGGAGATAGATGCCGTTCTTTTCCGCAATCTTCAACATGCGATCCAGACGCTCCAGACCGAAGTCGTCCAGGTGATCCGGTTGACTGAAGAACGATCCCCACGTCAGGAAGACGCGGACGCATCGCACGCCGTGTTGCCGTAACAAGGCGAAATCGCGTTCCACCGCGGCCTCGTCGAATTGCTTCCACAATTGCGGGGCCCAACCCGTGCCGGGCCGAAAGTAATTCACGCCGATGGGGAAAAACCGTCGGCCGTCCGGCAGCACAAACTTGCCGTCTCGCACGGTAACTCGCGGCAAGGGCGACGCGGCGGGGTCTTGAGCCGCCACGGCGAGTTTGGGCATAAACACCGCCGCCACGCCCAAAACCACGAGCCTGATGCCAACTTTCACGACGCGACGCAGACCTGCTCGGGTGGCCATGATTCGTCTCCTTCCAACCGACCGGCAGTGAATGGCAGCCGACCTCTCTGTTGCCTGTAGGGGAAGACTTGTGGCGGCTTGTGTCAACGTGAGACAACCGACCGTTCCCAGCGAAATGTTAGTGCAAAGGGCCGAGGCATTCCAGCCGGTTGCCGCCGCCGGGAACCGCGGCTATTCTAGTGCTTTGTCACAGCTTGATTTTGGATTAGCCGAGTTGATTTTGGGATTAGCCGACGTGCGACCTTGTGAGCACGTCCCGGCTGATTGCGCAAAAACGGGCGTATTGCCAATCCCTATTTGTACCTTTGACAAAGCAGCAGGGAGCAGCCGCCGTGAAGACGACGCATTCGCGAGCCTACGCCTGCGATTGCGGCCCGGTTTCGGTGGTACCGAAATCGAAAGTTCCGGGAAACCGTTCACGGGGACCGTCCCGATGCTTGCGGGGAAGCCTGCAAAGATGGAACTCCCGTCTTCAGGCGTGAATCGGCGGGATATTTTTTTGGCTTGCAACGGCCCAGGGACGGCTAGGCGGAATGAAAGGATGGAAACGCAGAGAACGCAGAGACGGGGAGAACGCAGAGTTGCGGTTTCGGATTCCTTCTCCGCGCCCTCTGCGCTCTCTGCGTTTCAAAAGCAGCCTCTGCGCCTCCGCGTTGCAATGATAGACCGGGCAGGGGCGTGAACGGCTACAGTTTCGGGATATTCCGAAGAACACCGATATTCCGGGAAACATCGTGTTTCAAGGAGACAGGTCCGATGAAACATGCGTTTTTGATCGGCGTGTGGGGGTGCGTGGTCGGCTTGGTTCCGGCTTCCGCGGCCGCGGCTTTTTCGGAGGGCGAGTTGCGCTCCTCCGATCAAGTCCTGGCGATTTTCGAACAGCCGCCGAGAGAGTTCAGCACCGCTCCCTTGTGGGTCTGGAATGACATGCTCAGCGACGAGCAGATCAAGTCCACGTTAGAGGACCTGGCGTCCCAAGGCGTAAAGCAGGTATTCGTTCATCCGCGGCCCGGTCTGATGACGCCGTACCTTTCGCCGGAATGGTTTCGCCTTTGGAGACTGGCGCTGGATACGGCCGAGCGGCTCGACATGAACGTGTGGATCTATGATGAGAACTCCTATCCCTCCGGATTCGCGGGCGGTTGGGTGCCGGAGGAGATGCCCGAATCTCGCGGCCGAGGCCTGAAATGGATCGAGA
>JAAZNR010000771.1 GCA_012798155.1 Thermogutta sp.
CGCGGCAAGGAATACCCCGGCATGATGGTGACGTATCAGGTCGCCCCGGACGATTGCACGGGATGCGGATTGTGCGTCGAGGTTTGCCCGGTTCGGGATAAGGAAGTGGCAAAGCATAAGGCCATCGACATGCTGCCCAAGTTGGATCACTTGGAGCGAGAGCGGGCGGCCTTCGATTTCTTCCTTACCATTCCGGACCTCGATCGCAAGCGGGTGGCGGTCGATACGATCAAGGGTTCGCAACTGCTGTTGCCGCTGTTCGAGTTCTCGGGGGCCTGCGCCGGTTGCGGCGAAACGCCGTACATCAAATTGATTACCCAATTCTTCGGCGACCGCATGATGATCGCCAACGCGACGGGTTGCTCGTCCATCTACGGCGGCAACCTGCCTTGCACCCCCTACACGACGAACCACGAGGGTCGCGGACCGACCTGGAATAACTCGCTGTTCGAGGATACGGCGGAGTTCGGCTTCGGGATGCGTTTGGCCGTCGATCAGCAGGTTGACCACGCGACGAACTTGCTCAAAAAGCTCGCCTCGCAGGTGGGCGACAGCCTGGTTCAGGAATTGCTGAATAATCCGCAGGAAACGGACGGGCAAATCGCCTTGCAGCGGCAACTCGTGGCCGAGTTGAAGGCCAAGTTGGTAACCTCGGGCGATGCCGATGCCCGCGATCTCATCGCTTCCGCGGACTACTTGATCCGGCGGAGCATCTGGTCGTTCGGCGGGGACGGTTGGGCCTATGACATCGGTTTCGGCGGGCTGGACCATGTCCTGGCCTCCGGGCGCGACATCAATTTGCTCGTGTTGGACACCGAGGTCTATTCCAATACGGGCGGGCAAGCGTCCAAGTCCACCTTCCGCGGGGCCGTCGCCAAGTTCGCGGCGGCGGGCAAGCCGGGACGCAAGAAGGACCTGGGCTTGATGGCCTTGTCGCACGGCAACGTCTTCGTGGGACAAATCGCCTTGGGCGCCAACCCCTTGCATGCCATCCGCACGATTCGCGCGGCCGAGTCCTACCGCGGGCCGTCCCTCATCATCGCCCTCAGCCACTGCATCGGCTGGGGAATCGACATGTCCAAGGGATTCGAATACCAAAAGGAGGCCGTGGCGACCGGCTACTGGCCGCTCTATCACTACGATCCCCGCGATCGCGAGCAACCGCTGCGGGTGGACAGTCGGCCTCCCAAGGGCGAGTTCAAGGAGTTCGCGCTGAAGCAGGCGAGATTCGCCATCCTCTCACGGTCCAAGCCGGAGCGGGCGGAGGAACTGTTGCGCTTGGGGCAGGAGGACATCGATTTGCGTTATTCGCTGTACGAAAAATTCAGCGCGGCCCTGGCTCGCGGCGGTATCAAGGCCGCCGCCGCCGCGGATCCGGCATGACCACTCTCAACCCTTCAGGAGGCTGCAGAATGAGTGTTGATCTACGGACCAAATACTTGGGTTTGGAGCTGAAAAACCCCATCGTCGCGGCCGCTTGTCCCTTGACGGAATCCCTCGACAACCAGCGGCGGTTGGAAGACGCCGGGGCCGCCGCCGTCGTCCTGCCATCCCTCTTCGAGGAGCAAATCCTGCAAGAGGAGGAGAACCTTGCCGGCGTCCACGAGTTCGGAACCGACAGCTTCGCCGAGGCTCTGTCCTACTTCCCGGAGCCTGAGGAATACCGCCTCGGTGGCGAGGAGTATCTCGATCGCATCCAGGCCGCGAAACGGGCGCTTTCGATTCCGGTCATCGCCAGCCTCAACGGCACCTCCTTGGGCGGCTGGCTCCGTTACGCCAAGCTGATCGAGGACGCCGGGGCCGACGCCTTGGAGTTGAACATCTACTTCGTGGCGGCCGACGTGGAGATGACGGGCGAAGAGGTCGAGAAACGCTATCTGGACCTGGTCCAGGCCGTGTCATCCTCGATTTCGATCCCCGTGGCGGTCAAGATCGGCCCGTATTTCAGCTCGGTGGGCCAAATGGCGCGCCGCCTGATCGACGCCGGCGCGAAGGGGCTGGTCCTCTTCAACCGGTTCCTTCAGCCTGACATTCGGCTGGATACGCTGGACACCCGCCCCCACCTCGTGCTGAGCACGGAGTTCGAGCTGCTCCTGCCGCTGCGATGGATCGCCGTGCTCTACGGTCGGGTGAACGCCTCGCTGGCCCTGACCAGCGGCGTGCATTCGTCCCAGGGGGCGATCAAAGCCGTCTTGGCCGGAGCCGACGTGGTCATGCTGGCCTCCGCCCTGTACAAGCAGGGACTGAGCTGCGTGGGGGCGATGGTCGAGCAAATGAAGCTGTGGATGGAGGAAAACGACTATGCCTCCGTATCGCAGATGAAAGGGAGCGTGAGCCATCGCAATTCGCCCAATCCGGCGGCGTTCGAACGCGGGAACTACATGAAGGCCTTGGCGTCGTTTACCGGCACGCCGATCTGATTGCGCGCGGCCCTTTTGCGTAACGCCGCAAGTGTCCCCCGTGTTTCCTGGTAACCGTTCACGGGGACTATCCCGATTCTCCCGGCGAAGCCCGCGACAATGGGGCTCTCCTTCGGGGGTGAAGGGGCCGGGTGCGTTTCTCGGCCCGCAACGCCCCGAAGACGTGCCTGCCGCCGGCCCGTGAACGGTTAGGTTTCCTGAGAGGAACGCAACGAGGCGGATCGGCGGATGACGGATTGATCCCATGCCTGTATTCCATGCCTGCTTGGTTTCACGCCGGGCAGGCATTTTTGCGGGGTCTCTCGGCAGTGGAATCCCTCAGCCATGAACGATAAAATGCCTCCCGGAAGTTCGTCCCGCGATTCGAATGCGAGCGGTCGTCATGAACGGCAGTGGCGGCGAAGGGACGCGCCGTTCGCCAAATGGGCGGTTTGAAGGTGCACGCGGGTCGGCGACTCGGGCGACGGCGAAGGTTTCGCGCTTTTCAGGTTACCGAGCAAGGATCAAACCATGCATTATCCGTGGTGGTACGTTCCCCAGCTCACGGCCCCGATGCTCATCGCCGTGGTTTCGGTATTGCACGTTTTGGTCTCGCACTACGCCGTGGGGGGCGGCTTGTTCTTCGCCGTGGAAACCGGCTTCGCCTACCGCACGGGTAACCGCGATTACCTCGAATACCTGCGGCGCCACGCGCCGTTCTTCATCCTGCTGACCGTCGTCTTCGGCGCGATCTCCGGCGTCGGAATCTGGTGGACGATAGGTCTGGCCTCCCCACTGGCCACGGAAGTGCTGATCCGAAACTTCGTGTTCGGCTGGGCCACGGAATGGGTCTTTTTCGTCGTCGAGCTGTCGGCGGCGTTCATCTTCTACTATTTCTGGGGCAAGTTGGATGCGAAAACGCACGTCGCCATCGCCTGGATTTACGCCGGGGCGGCCTGGGTCAGTCTGGTTCTGATCACCGGAATCACGGCCTTCATGCTCAACCCCGGCTCTTGGCTGGAGCACCGCACCTTTTGGAGCGGCTTTTTCAACCCGCAGTTCATTCCGCAGACGATTTCGCGGACCGGAGGCGCCATCCTGCTGGCATCCCTGTACGTCTACGTGCACGCCTCGTGGACTTTGAAGGAGTCCGCTCTCCGCGAGTTGATCGTACGGCGTTCGACGCGGCCGGCCCTGCTCGGGGCCGCGCTGATCACCCTGGGCGGAATCGCCTGGTTCGCCATGTTGCCGCAGTCGGCGCGGATGGCCCTGGAGGCGGCGGCCGTCCTCACGGTGCTGACGGTGCTGATCTTCGCGCTCACGGCGGCCGTCTTTCTGCTGCTCTATTTGGGGCCCTATCGTCACCCGGAATGGATGAGTCCGGGGTTCGCCTTGGCCCTGTTCCTCTTCGGGTTGGCCGCCTTCAGCACGGGAGAATTCATCCGTGAGGCCGTGCGCAAGCCGTACGTCGTGTACAACGTCGTTTTGGGCAATCAAATCCTGGAGGAGGAGGTGCCGGCTTTCCAGTCGGCCGGCTTCCTGCAAAGCGGTCGCTGGACGCGCGAGTACGTAAAGGAACGCTTTCCCGAGGCCCTGCAAGACGGCAAAGTCGATTCCCGCAGGCTGCTCGACTTGAAGCAAGAGGATCGCGTGCTGGCTGGCCGAGTGATCTTCATGCACCACTGCAACGATTGCCATGCCGAGAAACGAGGCTACTCGGCGGTCGGCCCGCTACTCTTCGGAAGGTCTCGGAACATGCTCGCGGAAATGGTTTCGCACTTGCACGAAACGCATTATTTCATGCCTCCCTGGTCGGGAACGCGCGAAGAGGCGGAACTGGTAACCGACTATTTGTGGACTCTTCGGCCCGAGCGCCCCAAAGGCATCTACCCCAACTTGGAACGGTTGGAGACCCGGCGATGATCGAAGCTCTGGATACCTCGGCACTGCCGGCGATGCCGGCCCCGTTCTGGTTCGTGCAGTTCTTCAAGGTCTTGGGCTTCGTCCTGCACATGGTGCCCATGAATCTATGGTTTGTGGGCATGGCGCTAGCCGTGCTTTTTTACCGGCGTTCGGGCCATGCCCGCGCGTGGGCCGAACGGCTCGGGACGCAAATGCCGGTCATCGTGGCCTTCGGCGTCAACTTCGGCATCGTGCCGCTGCTTTTTATTCAAACGGCGTACCCTTGGGCTTTTTATCCGGCCACCATCCTCACGGCTTGGTTTTGGTTCTCGATCGTCATCCTGCTGATCTTCGCCTACTACGGCGTCTATGCGTTCGCGTTCGGCCTGAAGGCGGAAACGGGGACCATGCCTGCCTGGCGATACGCGGCGGGATGGATCGCCGCCGGATTGTTCCTGCTGATGGGTCTGCTTTTCTGCAATGGTCTTTCGTTGCTGGCCTCGCCGGATCATTGGAAGCCGCTCTGGCTGAGCCACAGCGCGGCCGGCGCCGCGACGGGAACCGCCCATCATTTCGCCGATCTTTCCTTGTGGCTCCGCTGGCTCTTGATGCTGGGGCTGGCCATGCTCACCACGGCCGCCTACACGGTCGTCGATGCCGCCTGCTTCGTGAAGGCCGACCGCAAGGAATATCGCCTCTGGGCCGCGCGATTCGCATGGCAATTGGGCCTTGCGGGAGCCGTCGTCACGGCCGCGGCAGGCGCGGCCTACGTCTGGGGAACCTGGGATCGCGAGCTTCTCGCGTACATGACCGGCGGCGTGCGGTTACCCTTGACCGTCTTGACCGCGGCATCTCCCGTCTTGCCCGTGCTCGCCCTGACGCTCTTTCGCCATCGTGTCCCGGACATCTTCGCGGCAACCGCGGCGGGCGGATCGCAGGTCGCCGTGCTGGCGTTCAACGCCGTCAGCCGCCAAGTCGTGCAGAATCTGGAACTTGCCTCTTACGGCAAGGTCTGGGAAGTTCCGCAAAGCCCGGATTGGGGAGCGATGGCCTTATTCCTAGTCACGTTCGTGCTGGGAGTCGCGGTGATCGGATGGATGGTCGCACAGGTCGCGCGAGCCGCCAAGGCATCTGCGCCATGACGCCTCGTACCGCGGCGGGGCTGCATCGGGCGCTTGATGGAGTACGCTGAATCACCGCATTTTCCGTAATCGAGGACGCCGAATCACCGCATTTTCGGTAGCGGCATCCGCGCCGTTTGCGTTGTCGCGATCGGCGGACAGTATGTACCGTTCAGCCGGCGGTGCGACGACAGCCGCCAGTGATTCAAAGGTTGCATCGCAAACGGCTAGCGGCATCCGCCAAGTCGCGTGGCGGCCGATGCGCCTGTTCCTCTTTTCGCGTTGCTTCTGAATCGCCGTTGACAGGCCTCGGGAAGAGCTGTAGTCTCCCGCCCTCTTGTCCTCTCGACACCCTCGATCTTGCTCCGCCAAGAGCTTGAGACTGCGCGGCGCGTACGTCCGAGAAGTCAGCTCGGCGGTTGTGAGAAAGGGTGGCAAGGCAAGAGGTTGCCGCCCGGCCGCGGCCGCACGATACCCCCATGCAGCGACGATGAGGCATCATGGGCGGCGCGGAGACGTGCCCCCGGGAGTCGCGCGACGAAGGCCCGTTCGTTTCACCGGGCCGGACGGGCAAATGCTTTCCGGCCGCCGGGAGTCGAGCGGCAGGGATAGGAGGAAGGCGCAGCGGTGGTTCCGGCTTGGACGGATGATTTTTTGCGAAGCAACGCACGTGGGAGGCGAGGCGTTTCCGCCGCGGAAAATTCAGCGAAATCACCCTTGACCCAAAAACACTATTAGAGTATTTGTCCCGCACCGACTCTGTGTCGGACGAGCGAAATCACCGGATCTCCGCCCATCGGATGCGAGTCTTGCAAGGGAAAAGGCTGGGGGAGATTGCGGCGACCAAGGCATCGCATGGAGGCGATACCCCTATGCCGTGGGAGCGTAACGGACACCGAAGTAATCTTGGCTGGGACAACCGCCACCGAGGCGCGGAACGGAGTCCTGCGAGTCTCGAAAGGAGAGCTGGGTTGAAAACGACTGTGCGCATCCTCACCGGCATGGCTGCCGTCGGCCTGGGGCTGCTGATGACGGCACCCTGGGCGGTCGGACAGGGACGGCCCGACTTCGGCACGACGCAGCCTGCCCAAGACCCCGACGCCTTGCGTCGGCAGAGCGATGACCTGCTGAAGCGTGCCAAGCAAGCCATCGCCGAGAAGAATTACCAGGGCGCGGAATTGCTGATCCGGCAGGCGGAAGCCTTGGGCGTCCCCTATCCGCCGCTGCACCTGGGAGACACGCCGAGCAAGGTTCGCCGGAGCTTGGATGCGGCTCGTTCGTCCGCCGGTGCTCCCGCTCCCAGCCAAACTCCCTTCGATGCCCGCGGAATGAGCGCCGACGATCCCAAGAGCCTCGCCAAGACGTATCTTCGCAACGGTCGGCTGGCGTTGGCGAAAGGGGATGTGCAGGACGCCGCGAACTGGTACCGTGCCGCGGTGAGCGTCCCGGCGGTGTTCTCGCCGGACGAGGATTCGCCGGCCAAGCTGGCCGACGATCTCCGCCGCATGGGTTACGATCCCGATGCGGGCAATGCGGCCGGCGGGCCGAACGGGGCGCCCATCACTCCCTTGCCGCCGGTGGGCCAGATGACTTCGATGACGCCGCCCGGCATTACTCCCGAGAGCAAATCACCCACCCAGAAGCAAAGCGACCAGTGGTTGCTGGAGGCCCGCCGGGCCTTGGCCCTGGGTGACGTCAAGACCGCTCAGCGCTACGCCGAGCAGATTCGCTCGCTGGGGTTGACGTACGGTCGCTTCGAGGACTCGCCGGAACGGATCGAGACGCTCATCCGGACTTATCAGGACCTCATGGCCCAAAAGGCCGAGCGCGGTCAAAGCGAAGGATGGCGCCGGCTGTACGCCAAGCTGCTGCTGGAGCAGGCGGACGGATTGCTTCGCTGGGGCGATCTCAACGAGGCCGAGCGTCTGGCACAGCACGCGGTTCAGCAAGGCGTCAACTTCAACCCCTTCGAACTTCGGCCGGAGACGATTCTCGATCGCGTCGCGGAGGAACGCCGCCGCCGCAGCCCGGTGAGCGCTCCGGACGCGGCCGCGACCGCCCCCGGTTATGCCATGGCGGCCAAGCAGCGTGCCGCCGATCTTCTGGCTCGTGCGCGGGCGGCGTTGAATGCCGGGGATTGGAGCACCGCCGAGACGTATGCCGTGCAGGCGGCTTCGTTCCAGCTTCCGGAGTCGGCCTTCGCCCCCAATGAGGACAGCCCCAGCCGTATGCTGGCCGCGGTGCAACAAGCCAAGTCGGCGGCGGGCGTGGTCCCGGCCGCTGCGCAGGGGGTGGTTCCGGCATCGGGAAACTACGGCGATCCCAACGTCGCGGCGGCCGCCGTGTACAACCCGGCCGCGGACTTCACCCGCAACGTACCGGCCTCGGCGGTCCAACCGGGCCTTCCGGCAGGGCCGTTCCAAGCCGAAGCCGCCATTCCCGGCCGCGGCATGATGCTGGTCCGGCAGGCGGAGGAAGCCCTGCGGCGCAACGATGAAGCCGCCGCCATGGAGTATTTCCGCCAATCGACGGCCTACTTCGCGGAAATGGATCCGGTGATCGTGCAGCGGGTTCAAGACGTGCTGCAACAATACGCCGCTCGAACGAGCTATCAGGCGGGCGGGCAGCCGTCGGAAATCGCGATGCAGCAGCAATTGGCGGCGCGGCAACTGTCCGCGGAATTGGCCCAGAAGGAATCCCAGGCCTTGAGCCTGCGGGACGCCGATCCGGACCGCAGCCGCCGCATTCTGGACGAGATGCGCGGGAAGATCCAGACGGCCTCGGTCGATCCCGCCGTGCGGGACCAGCTCCTGCGGCGCTTGGATGCCCGCTTGGCGGAAATCGATCGTTACGTCGAGCAGAACAAGCCGATCATCGATCGCCGGCAGCAAAACGCCGAGGTCGAGGCGTCGGTCACGCAAGCCCGATTGGGAACGTTCGACAAGCAAAGCAAGCTGGCGGAGATGGTGCAAGAGTACAACCAGCTCATCAGCCAGCAGCGATTCGCGGAGGCGGAAGTGGTGGCGAAACGAGCGGCCGAGCTTGACCCCGAGAACCCCGTCACCCAGCAGTTGGTTTTGAACGCCCGATTCATCCGCCAATACAGCGAGAACATGGCCGTCAAGGATCAAAAGGAGCAGGCCTTCCTCGCGACCTTGGCGTCGGTGGATCGTTCCTCCGTGCCGTTCGACGACTCCAATCCTTTCCTTCTGCCGGATGCCAAGGAGTGGAAGCAGTTGACGGATCGGCGGGCCAGGATGGCCGAAATCCGCCGGCAACGCTCGGAAAAGGAACTGGAGATCGAACGCAAACTCTCCACCCCGGTGATGATGCAGTTCCAGTCGGCGCCGCTGTCGCGAGTGATCGAATACCTGGGCAAACTCGCCGACATCAACGTGCACATCGATCCGAACGGCTTGGCCACGGAAGGCGTCTCCACCGATGCTCCGGTGACCATCAATCTTTCCCAGGAAGTCTCGCTGAAGAGCGCGTTGAACCTGGTATTGCAGCCGTTGCACCTCTCCTACGTCATCCAGGACGACGTGCTGAAGATCACCAGCGAGCAGATGACGCGCGGCGTGGTCTACACCAGGGCGTACGACGTGGCCGATCTGGTCAACCCCATCCCGAACTTCATCCAAAGCGGGATGCCGCTGGACGCGGCCTACGCCAACGCCATGCGTCAAGCGGGCGTGGCCTCGGCCGGGGCGACGCCGAATACCGTCCTCGCCTCGCGGGGCGGCGAACGCGTCTCGGCCGTCATCAACCCGGCGATTCTGGCTCAGATGTCGCAATCCACGGCCAACGCCCTGCCGGGCGGCGCGAACGTCCCGTTCGGAGCGGGCGCCGGCGGCATGGGCGGTGCCGCGCTGGCCGACTTCGACAGCTTGATCGAGCTGATCTATACCACGGTCGACCCGACCAGTTGGGACGAACAGGGCGGCCCCGGCTCCATCTCGCCGTTCCCCACCAATCTCAGCCTGGTCATCAGCAACACCCAGGAAGTTCACGAACAAATCGCCGACTTGCTGGAGCAACTCCGAAGAATCCAGGACCTGCAAGTGACCGTCGAGATGCGATTCATCACCCTGAATGACAACTTCTTCGAACGCATCGGCGTGGACTTCGATTTCGACGTCAATGACGAGATCGACGGTCGCTCGGGCGTGACGTTCGGTCAAGTCGTGACTCCGGCGGACCCGGCCAACGACGAGGCCGAAGTCCGCGACCTGACCGACAAGGATACCGGCAAGGGCATCACGGTGGGCCTCAGCACGCCGGTGGGCCTGGGTGCCCCGGCCAGCTTCAGCGCCGACCTCGACGTTCCGTTTCGGCAAGGCAGCTTCGCCTTGGCCACGCCGCAGTTCGGCGGTTATGACGGCACCGCGGGCGCCCAACTGGGATTCGCGATCCTGAGCGAGATCGAGGCCTACTTCTTCATCG
Organism: Thermogutta sp.; assembly: GCA_012798155.1. Lineage (GTDB taxonomy): Bacteria > Planctomycetota > Planctomycetia > Pirellulales > Thermoguttaceae > Thermogutta. The sequence goes on from JAAZNR010000771.1 coordinate 9,866, forward strand.
AAGCCGCGCAGGGCGATCGCCGTTCGAACGTCCTGCAAGCGCCCAAGGTGACGCTTTTCAACGGCCAGTACGCCTCGATTTCCGACCAGTCCACCAGCCCCTTCGTGATGGGGATCATTCCGGTGGTCGGCGACTTCGCGGCCGCTCAACAACCCGTGGTCGTGATGGTCTCCGAGGGCACCTTCCTCACGGTGCAAGCCGTGGTTTCCCAGGATCGGCGATTCGTTCGCATGACCGTCATCCCGTACTTCGCCCGCATCCAGGATGTGAATCAGTTTACCTTCACCGGATCGGAGACGACGACCGAGACGACTTCGGCGGAAGGAAATCAGACCGAACCGAACGACTTCACCAAGAACAGCAATAACCGTACGACGACGCGGCAGGGCAGCACCGTCCAACTGCCCACCGTGGCGTCGGTCTCCGTCAACACGACGGTCAACGTCCCGGACGGCGGTACGGTCCTGCTGGGCGGCATCAAGCGGCTGAGCGAAGGCCGCAACGAGTTCGGCGTGCCGATGCTCTCGAAGATCCCGTACGTCAACCGGCTCTTCAAGAACGCCAGCGTCGGCCGGGAAACGCAAAGCATGATGATGATGGTCACTCCGCGGATCATCATCCCCGAAGAAGAGGAAGAAAAGCTCGGCATCACCACGCCGTAGACGAAATCTGAATCCTTCCCACCCTCCCAGGTCTGGGGCCGCCGGTATCGTTACCGACGGCCCTTTTTGCTGCGCCGCGATGTCTGCTCCCTCGAATCCTCGGTGCATTTCAGACCGTGCGAGGAATCGGCCGCACGCCGCAGGGCCGCTCTTGTACGAGCCTAGAGCCGCGATAGACTGTGTTGGAGCGAAGGGACGGCACGACACGCCAAGCGCGTCCGAGCCTGCCGGGATCTGCGATTTCGGAATCGATTCGTGCCGCGACGGCCGCGAGGAACCGCCATGCACCATCAAAAGCCTTTTCCACTGTCTTGCGGCGATGGAAGCGGCCGCGCCGTCGCATCAGCGCGGTTTCCGGGAACCGCCCGGCCCTTGATCGAGCCGCGATGCGTGACGCGCGTCCTCGGCCGGGCGGCGCTGGTGTGGCTCGCTTGGAGCTGCTTTGCGGGCGTCGCCGATTCCGATGAGCGAGTCTACGGCTCCTGGACGCTGAAAAGCAGTCGTTCGGGAGACTTTCCGCCGCCGAACGCGGGCGATCAACAAACGTGTTTGGTCGTCGCCGATTTCGACGGCGATTCGATCCTCGATTTTGCCGTGGGCGAGCGTACCCGAGCACCGGCCGTCGTGTGGTATCGATGGACCGGTACGACTTGGGAACGGCGCGTCATCGAGGCGGGGGCACTGCGGCCCGAGGCGGGAGGCGTTGCGGCCGATCTGGACGGGGACGGCGACGCCGATTTGATCTTGGGCCAAGACGCCTCCGGACCGGAGATGTGGTGGTGGGAGAATCCGAGGCCCCATTTCGAAATGCCTTGGAAACGGCGGCTCATCAAGGTCGATGGGGGACGCAAACATCACGACCAGACGTTCGGAGACTTTACGGGCGACGGGCGTCCCGAGTTGTTGTCGTGGAATCAAGGCGCTAAGAGTCTTCTCATGCTTTCACCGCCGGACGACCCGCATGTGGAAACACCCTGGCCCGCGCGGGTGATTGATCGTTGGCGGGACGGCCCGGAGTTGGAGGGTTTCCCTTCGCAGCCCGTGGACGTGGACGGCGACGGGGTGTCGGACATCGTGGGCGGCGGGCGATGGTTGCGGTACCGCGGCGACGACGCCTTCGACTGCGAAATCATCGATGACCGCATGCGGTTTACCCAGTGCGCGGCCGGACAATTGGTCGCGGGAGGACGGCCGGAAATTGTCTTCTCGCCGGGGGATACCGACGGGGAGGCCCGTTGGTACGAGTTCGACGGCAGAGGTTGGCAAGGCCATTCGCTGGGCGACGTGGTGCACGGCCACACGTGCGAGATCGCCGACCTTGATCGGGACGGCAACTTAGACATCTTGATCGGCGAAATGGGATCGCCCGGCGCCGGCGACCAGGCTCGCATCATGGTATGGCTCGGAGACGGCCGGGGAGGCTTCCGAAAGGAGATCGTCCGCACGGGCCAGGGCATCCATGAGGGCAGGCTTGCCGACGTCAACGGAGACGGACGCCTCGATATTCTCGTCAAACCCTACCACCACAACGCGCCGCTGATGGAGATTTTGCAAAACGGCGGTTATTCGAGAGCCGAATGACGGCCGAGATGTTCCGCCCGGTCACGTATGGATCGCCGAGGAAGTGTTTGGGCGTTTCCAACGACACTCGCCCGATCGCGTTGGAAGGCATTGTGGCGGCAATGGAAACCCGTAACCGGTTCAAAGAAGGCTTCATGCCTTTCGTATTTCGTTCCAACAAATGACCGAAATGCCTGTCGCCCCCGCCGGGCCTTCGCCTTCCGGTAGCGGAGAATTTGGGGTCGCAGGCGGCCCCATGGCGCCGACCGGTCGGGCGATTCGAGATGCGCCGATGTTTCATGCCGCCGGGGTGTGGGAAAGCCGACGCGGCGACAGGAAGGGCGGAACACGTTCCCAACCCCGCTCGCAGACAGGTTTTCGCTTTCGGCGAGCGTTCGGCCGCTGCATGCGAAAGAAATGCCCGCTCCGGCCTGAAGCGGGCGATGAGAACACCGAATCGGATTGGCAAACCAGCCCGGGTTAGTGTCGCTCACGGGCTTGCCGATGGGCTCTTTTCCTCGCCTCGCTGCCGGGCCTTCTTGATGTACTGATCCAGAATGATGGGAATCCGGTCGGTCGTCATGGCGCCGTGCATGTCGTCATTGACGACCATCACAGGCGCCAGGCTGCACGCGCCGAGGCAGCGGGCGCCCTCCAGGGTAAACATCCCGTCGCCCGTGGTTTCGCCGAAACGGATGCCCAGCTCGTCCGTCAGTTTTTCGGCCAGACGGTCCGCTCCCTTGACGTAGCAGGCCGTTCCCAGGCACAAATGGATGATAAACTTGCCCCGCGGCTGCAACCGGAAATAGTGATAGAAACCGGCCACGCCGGACACTTTTGCAGCCGGCACTTGCAGCAGTTGGGCGACGGCGTCCAGTTGCGATTGGCCCAAATAGCCGAACTTGCCTTGCACCCGATGGAGCACGGCGATCAGTTGGCTATGCGGATTTTCTTCCGCGCGGCATTGCTCGATGAAGGCGACCAGGTCTTCGCCGAGGACCCTTTCCGCAGCGGCTTTCACTTCGGCCCAATTGTCGGTGGAACAGGCGTGTTGGGAGTTCATCGGATACCTCGCGGCAACTTCGGGGAATAGTGAGTGTGCAGCAGTTGGTGCGCCCGTTCCGATCCCGGGCTGCCCAGGAACTTTTCGTAAATCTCCTCCAGGGCCGGGTTCTCGTACGATTCGCGGAGCTTTTTGGAGCCGTCGATGGCGTACAGCGCGGCGGCGCGTTTCTTGAGCAGTTGCGGATCCAAAATGTGATAATGGGGCGGAGGATAAGGCTGCCCGCCCCCTCCGATGCAACCGCCGGGGCAGGCCATCACTTCGATGACGTGGAAACTCTCCTTTCCCGCCGTGACCTTATCCAAAACCTGCTTGGCGTTGTTGAGTCCGTTGGCCACGGCGACGTGAATGTTGCGTTCGCCGATGGCGACGTACGTTTCCCGAAGCCCCTCCACGGCCCGGACCTCCGTGAACTCCAGGCGTTCCGGCGGTTTGTCGGTGAGGATGTGATAGGCCGCCCGAAGGGTAGCCTCCATCACGCCGCCGGTGGTGCCGAAGATGTCGCCCGCACCCGTCGCCAGTCCCAGCGGAGCGTCGAAATCGCCCTCGGGCAGGGAGCTGAATTCGATGCCGTAACACTTGATCATCCAGATCAATTCGCGCGTCGTCAGGACGGCGTCCGTGTAAGGCCGGCCGTTTTCCATCCTGTGTTCGGGCCGCTCTGCTTCGTACTTCTTGGCCACGCAGGGCATGACCGCGACCATGAACATTTTCTCGGGCGGGATTCCCTTTTGCTCCGCGTAGTAGGTCTTGGCCAGCGTCGAAAGCATGCTCATCGGCGATTTGCAGGTGGACGCATGCGGGATCAGCTCCGGATAAAACTTCTCCATGAAGTTGATCCAGCCGGGCGAGCAGGACGTAATCATCGGCAACGGCCCGCCGCTTTGCAGCCGGGTCAAAAACTCATGGGCCTCCTCGACGATCGTCAAGTCGGCGCCCAAGTCGGTATCGAACACGGCATCGAAGCCCAACAGCCGCAGGGCGGTGACCATCTTGCCCGTGCAGGGCGTTCCCGGCGGCAGGTCGAAGCCTTCTCCGATCGCCGCACGGATGGACGGCGCCGTTTGGACCATGACGTGCATTTCCGGATCGGCCAAGGCCTTCCAGACCGCTTCGACGCCGGACTTTTCCAGGAAAGCCGCGGTCGGGCAGACATTGATGCACTGCCCGCATTGGATGCAGACCGAGTCGTCCATCTTGACCAGATGGGCGGGGCCGACCTGCGTGGTAAATCCCCGGCCGTGTTGGCTCAGGTTGTACACGCCCTGGATTTCGGCGCACACCCGAACGCAGCGGCCGCAGAGGATGCACTTGTTCGGGTTGCGGACCACGGCGCTGCTGCTGTCGTCGATGGGAAAGTCCTTGCGTTGTCCCGCGAACAGCCGCTCCCGGACGCCCAGCGAATAGGCCAGATTCTGCAATTCGCAATTGCCGTCGCGATCGCAGGTCTGGCAATCCATGGGGTGGTTGTCGAGCAGCAGTTCCACGATATCGCGCCGTGCCTCGCGGATGGCCGGCGAGTTGGTCTTCACCGACATCCCCTCCCAAACCGGGGTGCTGCACGAGGCCGTGTACGCTCCCATCCCCTCCACTTCCACGATGCAAACGCGGCACGATCCCGCCAGGCTCAGATCGGGGTGGTAACACAAGCGCGGAATGCGGATGCCGAGCTTTTCGGCCGCCTGCATGACGGTGGTTCCCTCGGGCACGGTCAGCGGCGTACCGTCAATGGTGATGTTGATCTGTTTCTTGCGTTTGCGAATCATGGTCAAGGCTTTCCCTGGACTGCCCGATTGTCACCGGCTATTCCCCGCGGGTTCCTCTTACACGGTCGAACCCGCCGCCGCGACTCCCGCTATAGTTTCAAAACGGCATCGAACCGGCACACCTGGAAGCATCGCCCGCACTTGATGCAGCGAGCCTGATCGATGACGTGGGCCTCGCGGCGATTGCCGGAAATGCACTCCACGGGGCAATTTCTGGCACAGGCGGTGCAGCCGACGCATTTCTCGGGGTCGATCTCGAAACGAATCAGGGCGGTGCACTTCTTGGCGGGGCAACGCTTGTCGCGGACGTGGGCGAGGTACTCGTCGCGGAAATGGGTGAGCGTGCTGAGGATCGGGTTGGGGGCCGCGCGTCCCAGCCCGCACAGTGACGACCGCCGCACCAGCTTCGCCAGGCGTTCCAATTTATCCAGATCGCTCTCATCACCCTTTCCGGTGGTGATGCGCTCCAGAATCTCCATCATCCGCTTGGTGCCCTCCCGGCAAGGCGTGCACTTCCCGCAGGATTCGTCTTCGGAAAAGGCGGTAAAGAACTTGGCGATATCCACCATGCAGTCGTCCTCATCGAGGACGATCATGCCGCCGGACCCCATGATCGAGCCGGCGCGATTCAAGGTATCGAAATCGACGCGGAGGTCGAGCATGGAGGCGGGGATGCACCCGCCGGCAGGCCCCCCGGTTTGCACCGCCTTGACGGCCTTGCCTCCGCTGCAACCGCCGCCGATTTCCATGACGATTTCGCGGAGGGTGATGCCGATCGGCACCTCGACCAGCCCGGTGTGGGTGACCTTGCCCGCCAGGGCAAAGACCTTGGTCCCGCCGCTGGCCTGGCTGCCGATGCGGCTGAACCAGTCGGCGCCGTAGATGATTACGGCGGGGACGTTGGCGAAGGTCTCGACGTTATTGATGACGGTCGGCTTGCCCCATAAGCCGGATTCGGTGGGATAGGGCGGACGAGTTCGCGGTTGTCCGCGCTCGCCCTCGATGGAATGGATCAGAGCGGTCTCCTCGCCGCAGACGAAGGCCCCCGCTCCCAGCCGAATGCCGATGTCGAAATCGAATCCGGAGTCCAGAATATTCTTGCCGAGCAGGCCCCACTCCCGGCACTTGCGGATGGCGCGATCGACCCGCTCCACGGCCAAGGGGTATTCCGC
>JAAZNR010000772.1 GCA_012798155.1 Thermogutta sp.
GACGCCGCATTCGTTATTCCATGAATAGACACGCCGGCAGGTCGAGGCGTTACAAACCGGGTAGCCGTTCACGCGCCTGCCCGGTCTGTCATTGCAACGCGGAGGAGCAGCGGCCGTCTTTGAAACGCAGAGGGCGCAGAGAAGGAAAACGAAGAATTGGTAGCCCGAACTCTCCGTTCTCCGCGTTCTCTGCGTTTCCATCCTTTCATTCCGGGTAGCCGTCCCTGGGCCGCCGGGAGCCGAAAAACGTATCCGCCCATTCACTCCCAAAGGCGGCAGCCCCATTGTCGCGGCTTTCATCGCAAGCATGAACACGGTCCCCGTGAATAGTTACCAAACCGGAAACCGCCGCGGTCCGAGGTTGGAGCAGACTCGGCCCCGCGCCCAAGCCGCAAAACCTTGCTGGAGTTCAGCCACTTTTGATCTTGACACAGGAGGCAACATAAGGGCGTTGACCGCTCGGTTTGCAGGGAATAGATTAGCGTTAGATGCGTGTCGGATTCCCTTGGCAACGCACCTGAGTAAGGTTGCCGGCGCAAAGCGGGGCATCGCTCATGGCCTGGACCTACTTCAAACGCTACCGCATGGAAATCGACTTGGCCGAAAAGCCGCCGCAACCGGTCTTGCCGCCCAACTATCTGTTTCTGCCTTGGCGCGACGAATTGCTGGAGCATCATGCCCGCGTTAAGTTCCAGAGTTTTCGGCACGAGATCGACGCCAACGTCTTTGCCTGCTTTACCCATGAGGATGGGTGTCGCCGTTTGATGCAGGCCATCCGAAGAAAGGCGGGCTTCTTGCCGGAAGCGACATGGTTGGCGGCCTTCCAAGACGATTCGCCCCCCGGCCGCCGCGAATACTGCGGGACCATTCAGGGCATTCTGGATCATGAGACTCGAGTGGGTGCCATCCAGAACGTCGGTGTCACGCCGGGACATCGCGGTCGAGGCATCGGCTCGGCCCTCTTGCTGCTCGCCTTGGCCGGCTTTCACGAGGCGGGCGCGATCAGGGCCTTTCTGGAGGTCACGGCCGAGAACGAAGGCGCGATTCAACTCTATGAACGCCTCGGTTTCGCGGTCGTTCGCACGGTTTACAAGGTAGCGGACGTCCCGGCCGGCCGCTGAAATCCCGACCCGCCCCCGCGATCCCCGGGCAAGGCACCGATCGTCGTGCGCCCCAAAGATTCCGACCAAATCCGCGAATACCATGTACGGTCGCAGGCTCCCGTGGTCCGGGTATGCCCGCCGTGTGACGACACGCAACGCGTATCAAACTCCATCGCACGCTTTATAATAAACAAGTGTATTCGCACGAACTCATGACGAAGGCGGGGAGGCTCCCTTTCGCGGCGGTTTGGTTGCCATCGACTCGCGGAGCGACTGAGCCCGGCTGAACAGTACCCCGCGGGAAGGGGCGTCGCCTTACAATGTCGCCATGCAATTCAGTTTCATCACGCTCCCCGGCGTGAACCGGAATCACAAAGGGCGTTGGACGTGAGCACACAGACGTGTCGAAGGCCTTCCAGGGGGACGGCCTGTTTTCATTCGCCGACCTCGTCGGCGTTGATGCGTGCCTCGGTATTCGCCGGGATCATGCTTTTTTCGGCCGGAGGCAGCGAGAGCCGGCTGAGTCGCGTGTACGGCTTCGCCGAAGCAGTCGCCGCCGACCCCGCCGACGGCGTGGAGGCCGGGGCGGAGGCCAAGACCGAACCCGGGCAAGGCGATAACAAAACGCAAGTCATCCGCATCACGCTGCCCATTACGGGCCCGACCGCGTCCCGGCTCAAGCAATGCGTTCGCGACGTCTTGAATGACCGCGGCGGTCCGCCGAAGAACATGATCTTCGTCTTCGAAACGAACCGCGGTGAAGAGCAATTCGCGTCGCGCAGCGAGTTCGGGGCGTGTTACGACTTGGCGGAGTTTCTGACGGGCGACGAATTGAGTCGCGTGCGGACGATCGCCTATGTTCCCTATCGCGCCGAGGGCCACGCCGTCCTGGTCATCTTGGCGTGCGGCCAAGTCATCCTCGCGCCGGATGCGGAATTGGGTTCCGCCGGAATCGCGGAAAAGCGAATTTCCCCGCCCATGCTCAGTGCTTACCGCGAAATTGCCCAGCGGCGGCGCGTCATGCCGGTGGAGATCGCCCTCGGGATGCTGGATCCTGCCCGAGCCGTCTTGCAGGTGGAAACCGATGTGGAGCGGGTCTTCGTCACCCCCGAGGGACTCGAACAACTGGGGCGTCCCGTGGTGGGCGAACCCACCATCTTGTTTCCGGCCGGACAACTCGGGCGGCTCACCGGGCGCGAAGCCCGGGCCTTGGATTTGATCGACTATACGGCGGCGGATCTCCGTGAACTCTTGGCGGCCCTGGCGATACCGCAGTCCGAGGTCGAGGAGGAGGTGCTGGCAGGCGGCATGTGGCGGGCCGTTCAAGTGCGGATTCAGGGGCCGATTCACGCACGGACGGTCCAACGGGCCCAAAAAATGATCGAGGACGCCCTGCGAAGAGACGTGAATTTCGTGTTCCTGGACATCGACAGCGCGGGGGGCTCGCCGGTCGATTCGCTGCGGCTCGCCGCGTTCTTGGCCGTGGATCTGCCCAGCGATCGCATTCGAACCGTGGCCTACGTTCCCAGGCAAGCCCTTTCCGACGCGGCGCTCATCGCCCTGGCATGCGATCATTTGATCATGCATCCGGACGCTCGGCTGGGAGGCGAAGGAGACGGCCTCCCCAGCGACGAAGAACTGACTCAGGTGCGGCGAACGTGGAGCGAAGCGGTTGCCCCCAAAATCGAACGCTCTTGGTCCTTGCCCGTCGCCATGCTCGACCCCGATCTCGATGTTTTTCGCTATACGCGCAAGTCGGCGCCGGGAATGAGCGAATTCTACTCGCAAGAGGAATGGCAAAGCCTGCCGAATCCGGAGGATTGGGTGAAGGGCGAAGCGGTGACCATCCCGGGCGAGCCTCTCCAGTTGACCGGCGAGCAAGCGGTGGAGTTCGGTTTGGCCAAGGAAACGGTGGATTCATTCGCCGCCATGAAGGAGTTGTACGGTCTGGAAAACGATCCCGCCCTGCTCGAGCCGACGTGGTCGGACATGCTGATCGAAGGGCTGGCCTCTCCCGGGGTCGCCGTGGCCCTGGTCATCATCGGCTTCGTCAGCCTCCTCATCGAATTGCAAACGCCCGGCATCGGCGTGGGCGCCTTCGTGGCGACCGTGTGTTTCGTGCTCTTCTTCTGGAGTCGTTTCCTGGGACAAACCGCCGAGTGGTTGGAAATCGTCCTTTTTCTGGTCGGCTTGATGTGTCTGGCCGTTGAATTGTTCGTCTTGCCCGGCTTCGGCATCTTCGGATTGGGCGGGGGCGCCCTGATCTTGGCGTCGCTGGTCCTGGCCGGTCAGACGTTCGTTTGGCCGCGAAACAGCTACCAGTGGACGCAGTTCCAACAATCGCTCTTGGTCATCGCCGCCGCGGCCGTGGGAACGGGCGTCCTGGCTTCGCTGATCGGGCGATGGTTGCCGCACACGCCGGGCATCGGCCGGATCGTGCTCTTGCCGCCGTCCGAGGAAGAGGCCGAGGCCATGGAACGGCGCCGCAGCCTGCTGCAGGTCGACGAATCCCTCGTCGGCGAGCGGGGGACGACGGTGACGCCGCTCCTCCCCGGCGGCAAGGCCCGCCTGGCCGGACGCCTGCTCGACGTCCTCTCGCAAGACGGCGAACCGATCGACCGCGGCCGAGATATCGTCGTCACCGAGGTCAGGGGAACACGGATTATCGTTCGGCCGCTGACATGAGGGGGCGGCCGGGTTCTCGATGATCCGGGCGGTCGGGCGGCATGCGCAGGGCAAAGCCTCCTTGACGCGCCACGGCAAAGGGCGCACACTTCTATCATGAATCGGGGCCGTTGTCAGGGAAGCGGGACCGTTGTCGGCGAATGGGGGGCGTTGTCGGCGAGGCGCACGGCCCGCCCTTTCAAGGCCCGGACCTGCAACGCGGGGTGCAGGAAGACGCATCTCCCCGGCAGGTCCTAACGCGACAGCGCTAAGTCGGGAGAGAACCACGATCAGTTGGGGTGGTAGCAGCGATAGCGGCTCAACTGGTCGCAGGAAGTAGGCAACTTAGCGTGTCGTACTAACCCACGGGAAACCTTGCTTGCGGCCGTCGCCCGGGAAGGCTCATCATGGAAGTCATCATCAAGGACAACTACGAAGCAATGTGCGCGGCGGCGGCGAAGGCGGCCGCCCGAGTCTTGAACAACAAGCCCAACGCCGTGCTGGGGCTGAGCACCGGGAATACCCATCGCGGCCTGTACCAAGAATTGGTCAAGATGCACAAAGAGGGGCTTCTCGATTTTTCGCAAGTCACCACGTTCAACCTCGACGAATACGTGGGTTTGGGACGCGATCATCCCCAAAGCAACCGCTATTTCATGCACGAGCATCTTTTCAAGTTCGTCAATATCCCTCCGCAAAACACGTACTTTCCGCTCGGCACCACCGACAATTACGAGGCCTACTGCCGCTGGTACGAACAGCGAATCAAAGAGTGCGGCGGCATCGATTTGCAAATCCTGGGCATCGGCACGGAAGGGCAGATCGGCGCCAACGAGGCGGGCAGTTCGATGGGGTCTCGCACCCGAATCAAGACGCTCTCCAAGAGGCGATTGGCGGAGTTCGCCGAACAGTTCGATCCCGCTGAAGAGTTGCCCTTGTTCGCTATTACGATGGGGGTCGGCACCATTCTCGACGCCAAACGGATCATCGTGATCGCTCACGGAGAAGCCAAGGCGGAGGCCGTCGCGGCCGCCGTGGAAGGCCCGATTACGAGCATGGTGACGGCCTCGGCCTTGCAATTGCACCGCGATGCCGTGGTCTTTCTCGATCGGCAGGCGGCCTCCAAACTGAGGTTGGCCGATTACTACCTCTGGGTGCAAGAGAAACGCCCCGACGCCCCCGACAGATGACGCTTTTTCTCCGCGGCTCACTCCCTGTCTCGCCGCTCCGAACGGGGAAGGCGCGGTCGGCTTTGCTCCAGCCGTCTCGTGGCGTGTAGATTGCACGCCGGCGCACCCGCAAGCGGCGTTTGCGCCCAGCCGTTTTCAGCCGAATTCCGCGCGGCTTCACGCACTTTTCGAGCCGCTGAACCGAGCGGTCTCACGTCGTCCGATGACGGTCCCGTCCCATGACGGTCCCACGGTAGATTTGCTTCGAGCTTGCTTGTTCCGTTGCCCAATACCCGTCACCAAATGGTGAGCCGTTCGCACGGCTCAAATGGTTGACTGCGGTCGGCGTTGGGGTTAAACTCTCGTACACTGCGGTGTTTGTTGCAGGCCCTGTATTTTTCGCCCCTTTTTGTTCCCGCCTAGCATTCATTCAGCGATTTCCTCTTCGGATCCTCCGAGGGAGGCGCACTCTGATGTTCCCGCCGATTCGTCCCGCACGCAGACATTGGTGCGTCTTTGCGTTTACGGTTGCCGGCCTCGCGATGGGCGCGGCCGCAGCCCTTCAGACGGAAGGCCTCGCCGCGGCCTGGGAACCCGCCGCAGCAACGTCTCCCGAACAGGTCCTAAGCTCGCTGGTTCGCGAACATCCCCGTCTGATCGCGCCGCGGGGCGCGGAGGAGTCTCTGCGGCAGGTGCTGCAAGTTGATGAAAAGGCGCGGAGCATCTTCGAGGCGGTGAAGGAAAGGGGCGATCGCATCCTCACGGAGCCGCCGATCCGCCACCGCCTCATCGGTCCCCGATTGCTGGATCAAAGTCGGCTGTGCCTGGATCGGGTCTATACGTTGGCGACACTGTACCGGCTGACGGGCGACAAGAAATACGCCGATCGGGCGACGGTCGAGATGCGGACCGCCGCGTCGTTTCCGGATTGGAACCCCTCTCACTTCCTCGACACGGCCGAGATGACACACGCCTTGGCGATCGGTTACGACTGGCTGTGCGACGTCCTGTCGCCCGAGGACCGTCAGATGATCCGCGCGGCGATCGTGGAAAAAGGGTTGCGTGAAGGCGAAAAAATCTATCGCCGCGGGGGCGGCTGGCCGCGAACCGTGTGGAATTGGAATCAAGTCTGTAACGGCGGACTGACCATGGGGGCCTTGGCCGTCGCCGAAGACGAACCGGAATTGGCGTCTTTCATCGTGTCATCGGCAATCGCCTCGCTGCCCCGGGCCATGGCAAGCTATGCCCCGGACGGGGCGTGGGCGGAGGGGCCGGGCTACTGGAACTACGCCACCCGGTACACCGTCTTCATGCTGGCAGGGCTGGAAACGGCGTTGGGGACCGACTTCGGCCTGGGAGACTCGCCCGGCTTTTCCGTCACCGGCGATTTCTGGATGCACATGATCGGCCCCACCAAGCTCTGTTTCAACTTTGCGGACGGCGGCTCGCGCGTCGGGACTGCCCCCTGCATGTTGTACCTGGCCAAGCGATTCGATCGGCCCGTGTATGCCTGGCACGAACGGGATTACCTCGAAGGCCGTTCCGCCCTGGATCTGTGGTGGTACGATCCCCGGGGCGGCGGCATGACGGGCGAACCCACGGCCAAGTGGTTCCGCGGAGCCGACGTTGTCACCCTCCGCAGCGACTGGACCGAGGACGCCGTCTTCGTCGGCTTCAAAGGCGGGGACAACGCCGTGAACCACAGCCACCTGGAGCTTGGCAGCTTCGTATTGGACGCCGCCGGCCGGCGTTGGGTCTTGGATCTCGGATCGGACGACTACAATCTTCCCGGCTACTTCGGAAACCTGCGGTGGACCTATTACCGCCTCGGGACGGCGGGTCAAAACACGTTGATCATCGACGGCCAAAACCAGGCTCCCCGTGCCAAGGCCCCGATCACGGCGTTTTCCGATCGACCGGATCGATCGTTCGCCATTGCGGACCTTTCCGAGGCCTACGCCCCGCAATCCGGCGGCGAGCGCACTGCTCGAGCCGGCGAGCGGACCGCTCGATCCACGGACCGGGTGCGGCGCGGGGTGGCCGTTTCGCAAAAGAGCGTCGTCCTCATCCAAGATGAGATTCAGGGATTCGAGGGGCGCCTGATCCAATGGCAGGTGCACACGCCGGCGGATGTGGAACTGCAAGGCCGGACCGCCCTTCTGCGGCAGAAGGACCGTTCGATTCAGGCCGCAATCCTGTCTCCCGATGATGCCCGGTTTACGGTCGAGAAGCCGGACGCCCCCCCACCGCAGAGGCAGCAGCCCGACGTCCGCAAACTCGTGATTCGTCTCAAGAAAGGCAGCGAACCGCTGCGGATCACCGTGGTTTTCGTCCCTGAGGGCAATACGGCCGACCTTCCCTCGCCGAAACCCCTGGATGTCTGGAACGAACCCTAGCGTCGATCCCGCACGAACTTTGGGAAAACAGGCGAAAAACTTTGGGAAAATAGGCGAAAGTTTACGTACGCGACCAAGTTTGGCGCCATTTCGATCCCGAACGGCCCCGAGTACCGGGACCGGATAGCAGCTTGCGCAAACCGTGCGCGCCGCGGAAAACGCGGCATTGAATAACAGAACGCCTTCCGTCAACCCCTCCGAGTGATTGAGTGCGAATCCGAGCCGCTTGCGACGCGACCTCTGAACTACCGCTGACTGTGGCGACTTCGGCGGCCGGATGCCACCTATGGTGGGTGGCCGATTGCTACGACGCGAACGATTCTGTAGACCCGTTCGGCCGGGAACTGTTTCGGCATTTTCGGTACTGCCTCCACAACTTCGCCAGCCTCACCGCGACCCCAGCGCAGTAACGAATCGCCGTTTGTTGTCGCTCGGGCGAGGGGGAAGTCGCTTAAGCGACGGGAAATTTACCTGAAAGCGCGACCACGGGAACGGAAACTTTCGAGGACTCCATGATTCGAAAAACCTGTAGCGAAGGCGTTGGGTATTCCGTCGTGGACTTGACCGATGTCCGCCATGTATTTGCCGCGGCGGCTCCTCGGTGCGGCGGAAGCTTGGAGACTCAGGCCGATGACGCCCTGAAAACGATCGAAGCGGTCATTCGCGAAGAGGGCACGCTTGGATCGATTGTCCACCAAGTCGTCTTTTTGGGTGATTACTCCCAGCGCGAGGAAGTCCGCAAAATCATACGGGACTTCTACGGTCCGGAAATGCCCGCCACCACCTATGTCCCGCAACGGCCCTGCGATGGCGGGCTGATCTCGATCGAGGCCTTGGGCGTCGGCCGCAAGAAAGGCGACGTGGATATTCTTCGCTTCAGCGACCAGCTTGTTCTTGCCCGGCACAACAACATTTCCTGGGTGCATTGTGCCAACGTCGTGCCGCAAACTGCCGCCGCGGCGACCTACGATCGGGCGATCGACGCCTTCCAGAGAATGCAGGCCTTGCTGCGGCGGGCGGACGTGCGTTTTGACCAGGTGATCCGCACTTGGATCTATCTGGGAGGGATCATCGATCCGGAAGGCGACTCCCAGCGCTACAAGGAACTGAACCGGGCACGCGCGGATTTTTATGAAGGAATCGCGTTTTTGCGCGACCGCATGCCCGTCCCACAGGGTACCGCTTACCCGGCCGGCACGGGAATCGGCGCGGATCACCGCGACGTGGTGATGAGCTGCATCGCTTTGGATACGGATCGCTCCGATATCATCGCCATGCCGCTGGAGAACCCCCGCCAAACGCCGGCCTTCGGCTACGGCTGCGATTACAGCCCGAAGAGCCCCAAGTTCTCCCGAGCCATGGCACTGTCCTGCGGAAGCTACGCCACCCTCTTCATCTCCGGAACCGCTAGCATTACCAATTCCGAGACGCAACACAAGGGCGACGTGGAGGCACAAACGCACGAGACTTTGAACAACATCGAGGCCTTGATCGACGGCTCCAACCTCCGTCGGCACCACCTACCCGAGATGTCGAGCTCCCTGGAACGATTGGCGTTGGCGCGGGTCTATATCAAGCGCAAGTCCGACTATCCTAAAGTGGCGGCGATCTGCAAGAAGCGCATGGGCGACGTGCCCACGATCTATGCGGTGGCCGATGTATGCCGACCCGACTTGCTGGTCGAAATCGAGGGCATCGCATTCGCGGAGCGCGGCACTGCCGGTTGCACCAGCGGCCGCTGCTAGAACACCGGATTTCCACGCGCGGGCGAAAGGCGGCCTAGCGCGGCGGCAAGACCGA